>JASBRM010000076.1 GCA_030149405.1 Neptuniibacter sp.
AGCTGCCAATGGTCTGCTTTTAGGGCTTTGTCGATGGCTGTATCCAGAGAGATATCTGCATGAGCCGCTCCAACAAAAGACACCATAAGAATGGTCGAAATAAAAGTACGCATGTTCCTTTCCTGATCAAAACTAAATCACCCTTCAACAGGGAACGTTATAAAATCAGGAGGGATTTAATTCAGAAAAACAGACTGTTGCAGATGCAACCGGGGATAGGAAGGTGGATAGAAGTGACTCTGCGCGTAAGCATATCTTCGTCGCTGATGTTGCAACAAAGAATAGAACATAAACATCAGCGAAGTGGAGCTTATCAGGTAGGCCAGAAAGAAACCGCTCTCAGCATCAAATGAAGCTGTTTGATCGGATACTGGATTAATGCTCCATTCACAACTTTCCGATGTCTCGCAATGAGACTGAGGAATCACATCATGCTCTACATGTTTAGTCATATGATGGGCATGAGGATCATTGGATGTAGTGGAAGAATCAACAGAGAAAAGGTCTGTACACACCCCGACTGAGCAATACAGCACAAACATCACTGCCAAAATGGCGGTAATGAATCTTGTGCGTTTTGTCAGGTGTTGAGGTGTCACTGATAACTTCCTCTGGCTTAGTAACTTGTTGATTGTGGCATGGTGATAAAGTTCCGAGTTCTTTGATCTTAACTCAGATCAGATTTCCAAAGTAGCGGTTAGGCTGGTCGCTTCAATTTCTTCAGCGGGTTGAGGTCTGTCAATATAGAATCCCTGGAATACATGACAACCGCATTGACTGGCTTTAAGCATCTGCTCTTGCGTTTCTACACCCTCGGCTGTCACCCTTAAGCTATAAGCCCTGGCAATGGAACATACCGCTGCGACCATGGATTCACTCTTATGATCAGATCCCAACTCCTTGATGAAAGCACGGTCAATTTTAACAATATCAATGGGTAACTCTTTCAAATAACTTAATGATGAATATCCGGTGCCGAAATCATCCAGAGCTATTTTTACCCCGTATTTACGCAGTTGCTCCAATCGCAGGACAGTAAACTCAATGCTCTCAACCGCCACATTCTCAGTGATCTCCAGACAGATATCTGTCAGCTTTGTGCCTGTACTCTCAACTCTGGTTTTAAGAGAACGAATCATGTCTTCCTGGTAGAACTGTTGTGGACTGATATTAATCGACATATACCAGCCTTCCTGCCAAAACCCACTCTTACGCCACTCTACAATTTGTTCGCTGCAATGACTGATTAACCAATCACTGACAGGAACGATTAAACCACTTATCTCAAGACTGGGAATAAACTCAGCCGGGGAAATCATGCCTTTGATTGGGTGCTGCCAACGAATCAGCGCCTCAAAACCACAGATATCACCGTCATTTCCTACCAGTGGCTGGTAATGAACTTTAAAATCTTCATTAACCAATGCCTGGTGCAGCTCGTTTTCCAGATAGCGTTGTTTCTCTACTGCAAGGGACATCGCCTCATGATAAAAGGCGTAACAATTTCGACCGTTCTCTTTAGCGTGGTACATAGCTGTATCAGCAAAGCGGAGAAGGTCTTCAATTGTCTCTTTTTCAGATGGAAATATGACAACACCAATACTGGCACCAATTCTGAGTTGGTGTTGATGGACAAAAAATGGCTCAGCTAATACGCCAAGCAGTTTTTTACATACCCGCTCGACATCCTGAACTAATGCTTCACGTTCTTCCTGGAAGGATTGAACAAGAACGACAAACTCATCCCCACCCAAGCGAGCAATTGTGTCATTGTTTCTGACATTAGCAGCAAGCAATTTTGCCACTTTCTTTAGAAGCATGTCGCCAATGCCATGACCTAGCGAATCGTTGATGGTTTTAAAGTGGTCAAGGTCAATAAATAGTAAAGCGTTAAACTCACCTGTTCGCCGACAAGTCGCCAAAGATTGTCCCAAGCGATCATTCAATAGTGTCCGGTTAGGCAAACCAGTGAGCGCATCATGGTTGGCCATATGACTGATATGGTCCTGAACCATTTTCTGTTCTGATATATCCGATGCAACGATCAGCAAAGCGGGCGAACTAAAATGTTCGAAAGGAGCGATCTGTACGGTGAGATAACAAAGCTCACCTTCAGGGTTAGTCCAGGTCAACTCCCTTAGCTCTGTAGAACTCTGATTAACTTGTACTGCCTGTAATACCTGCCCCAACGATTTAATTTCATCTTTATTACTGTGCAGTTTTTGTAATGCCATTCCAATCAAATCGCCCGCATTGCGATTATAAAAGTGTGCAAATGACTGGTTACAAAAGAGAATATCTCCCTCCAGATCAAGCGATACGATTAATTGTGGCACCTGGTCAATTAACTGATTCAAACGCATTTCACTTCGGGCAATGGCACGATGATGCTCTCTGTTGTCTTCCAACAGAGTTTGTACCGTTTCTATAAAGTGATTCCCGGCATTAGCCAGTTGACCTAATTCGGTATCCTGATGCTGCTTAGACACAGCTAACCTCTGATCCCCCATACTCTTAGGGTCAAGGTTGGTAAACTGCTGGGCAAGTATCGATAAAGGTTTGGTAAGGGTGTAGTAAAAAACTGCAATTAACAAAATTGCCAGGAGCAGGTTGCGTATAAATCCTGTGATAAAAACGTAAACTGCCCTGTCATAAAAAGGCTGAAAAGCCGTATCCGGATTGATACTAAGTTTCAGCTGGCCCGGGGCAATATTGACATATTCAGGCGCTTTGAGAGGCACATTGTATGTTTTCTCTTCGCTGAAGAACGCCTGTGTTAACCAATCCGTTTTACTCTTGATATGAGGAATACTGTTTTGTGCCAGCACCTCCCCTAATTCATCTCGGATAACCACTTCCTGAACAAAGGAATATTGCATGAGACCTGACACTACCTCATGCGCAAGAGCCGGATCTAATGTATGTACAGCCCGGCTTGCAGGCGGTTCACTCGCTTTGAGAATTTTTTCAATCGTGCCATCCAGAAGTGTTTCCTGCTCTTTAAAGTCCTGAAACAACTGAATAGCACTGAGAAGGAGCCCTATCGTGAACGCAAGTAGCACAGCATAATTGGCTAGCCGGAATGATAGCTTCTTGTTAAATAAGATAAACGAGCCTGGCATCTGCGTAATAAATTCCCTTAAAAATCTCTTTGAAAGTCTAGTCCGCTAAACGAGCTTTACTCCGCTGTTCTTTCCCTGATCAAACTTCTATACCAAATTTAAGCAATTTTCTTGGTAAAACCTCATCCAGTGATTCAATATCCTGATCATCCAGCTCAATCAACTTGAAACCTGCCTGAACTATTTGTTCCTTTTTACTCATTTTTTCTGGCAGTTGAGATGGCGTATTTCCCTCCCCCCAATATTCAATATAGAGGTGGTATTGAGGAAGATAAAAGTCTGACAGGTATTTTTCTTCAAAAGGCAGTCGGCGTTGGTATGCATGCAATAATCCAGAAAAATACAGCCAGTTATCAATCTTTTGTTCTTGCACAGAAGAAACCTTATGCCCATCACAGCATATAAAGTTATCGGCTGCCAGCTCTTCAATACTTCTTTTTAGAACAATATTATTCGTTATCTCTGAAGGCCAGAGTACATAAGGCACAGCTGTGTTTATGTTCTCACGCTGACAACCACCTTCTAATTCCCCCTGCTTTGTAACCAGCCAACCTTTTCTGGAAGGTAAGACCCATCCCAATTCCACAAGAATTTGATCAATTTGCTTACGTGTAAAGGAAAAAAATTTAGCTAGCTTTGTGGAGGTGAGTAGATGTGAATCCGCATTACTCAGAGCATTGTGACTGACTACGGTTGATGGCCAGATGATATAACGACCAAACTTTTGACTCTCCCTGTAACTTCCACCTTCAAATTCCCCCTTACTAGTGAGCTTCCAACTGTCATCCGCACGCTCAATCCAACACAGCGTCTCAAGTTCAGCAAACATCTGTTTGGTTGTTTTACCCAGAGCCTTAGCCAAAGCTGAGGTAGAAAGTGGAGAATCCGACATTCAGATCGTTTCCTGGCAATAATTCTATAAGAATAAATTGTTAAGGGACTTGTTCGCAGGTTCCTTACTAGTCAGCTTACACAAAATCATTGAAAATTCATTTAAAATCAAAAGATATATCACAAACTTTCGCAGGTTGTATCCTATCATGGTGGATAAGCAGATACTCATCATCTATACCGGTGGCACTATCGGTATGCAAAAAACAGAGAGTGGTTATCTCCCGATTTCCGGTTTTCGTTCTGTCATTGAGGAAAAGCTTCACCCGCCTGCTGGTTCTGTGTTGCCAGAATACGACTTGCTGGAGCTCGAACACATTATCGATAGCGCTAATCTGGTGCCGCAAAACTGGAACAATATTGCTGCAGCAGTTATTGATAACTATGAAAAATACGATGGTTTCATCGTACTCCATGGCACAGACACCATGGCCTATAGCGCGTCTATGCTGTCTTTCATACTCTCTGGATCTGACAAACCCGTTATATTTACAGGGTCCCAGATCCCCCTGATTGAACCAAGATCCGATGCTCAGGAAAATCTGTGTAATGCATTGATGATTGCAGCCTATCATCCAGTTCCAGAAGTCACCGTTTTCTTCCACGGAAAATTATTCCGTGGTAACCGTTCCACTAAAAGTAAATCCACCGGTTTAGATGCGTTTGAAAGCCCTAATTATCCCTGGCTTGGTCAGGCAGGTCCTCAAATAGAGATACACACTGAGCTTGTCTGGCCTGAACAACCGAAACACTTCAGCAATCCTGAATTTTCTAAACATTCAGTAGCGATTTTACCGATCTACCCGGGTCTGGATGCTGGGCTGGTAAATTCGATACTGGAAAGTTCGCATCTTGATGGTCTGATCATTCAGAGTTATGGCGTTGGCAACCTCCCCGATCAAAATCAACAACTCATAGATTCACTTAGATCGGCAGCAGAGAGTGGCTGTATCATTTTAAACATCAGCCAGTGCTTACAAGCTGAAGTTTTCCATGGACATTATGCCTGCAGTGCAGAACTGAATGAGATTGGTATTATCTCAGGGGCAAATATGACCACAGAAGCAGCCTACACCAAGCTGATATTTTTACTTGCTTGTGGATTACCCAGAGAGGATATACAAATCAGACTCAGTGAAAGCCTTGTAGGTGAAGTCGATCATTAAGTTCAGGGCAGTTCAACCTTCTCAAGCCACTCTTGCTCTTCCGGATCAAGATAGAGTTGCTCTTCCAGCTCCAACGCCCATCTTTCGTGTTCTGATAGATTGTGCAGCATGGTCGCAGCAAGCACTTTGACTGCAGGCACCGGGCTCCATACCGAGTAATTAAGGCAACGCCAGTGATTTGAATCACGTAATTTTGGCCTTTGAATCTGCTCTAGGCATGTGTCACATAACATTAAGCAGTGTTCAAATTCGGGACAAGAACCTACCGGCGGTACTTCGAAGACTGTGAGTTTAACACCCTGTGCATCACATAATTCACAGTGAGAGCTACAACGCCGAACAAGATCCTTGCCAAATAACGACAACCCATGGTGGCGTTCTATATGACGTTCATGACCCTTAGACATAATATAACCCTACTTTACATACCTATATAACAGATAGCACAATATCCGCCCTTTAACCGATTAAAGTAATAATTTTTAGTCACTCACGGCTGATTATGGTTCCCAGAATTAAAAAGGGCAGCTGGTCTGGCTGCCCTTTAATGCCGGATGGAGACTCCGACTAATCGGCCTGTTAAGGCAATAAAAAAAATTAAGCTGCTTGTTGATGGTCCCAGTGTAAATGAATAATTTCTACTAACGCCTTCGGACAGTGGTGCCTGATCACCTTATGCATTTCTGACATGCGCTCTGCAGGAATATTCACCATTACCAAAAAACACCCTTGTTCCAATGCATGTTTGTATTTAGCTAGTAAATGAACGGGTGTGCTTTCACCAACAAGTTTTCCTATCCATCCTCCCAGTCCAATACCCAGAAAGCTTCCGGCAATCACTGTGCCACCAGCCCAAACGGCGCCCAGTGGAGCTAACGCAGTGCTTGCCACCAGACCAGCAGCAAGGCCAAAACCACCACCTGCAACCATGCCCCAGTCCATATCGTTTTCTAACTCTGTTGTCTCCACTTCCGTCGCAGCATTTAAACGCAATTTCTCTATCTGCGAACAGTCATTAGCAATTATGTGGATGTCGTCCTCTGAAACCCCTTTTGAAATTAAGGAGTCAATCACTCCCTCTACATGTTGTGAAGTTGGGGCGAGGAAAACCAGCCTTTTCATCTCGACACCTCGTATTGTGACAACGCATTAAAGTATAGTGCAAATCCCCTTTGGTGCTGGCGATAGTCAGGTTTTGCCCCTTATAATGCTTGAAAATTTTTCACGCTGGAGAATGGACAATGTTGCAGCTTGGTACACCTTTTTCGAACAGTGCTACGCGTATCCTTATGTGTGGCGGTGGTGAGCTTGGGAAGGAAGTTGTTATCGAGCTTCAACGCCTGGGCACCGAAGTCATCGTAGTCGACCGTTATGAGAACGCCCCGGCAATGCAAGTAGCTGACCGATGCCACGTGATTTCTATGCTGGATGGAGAGGCTCTAAGACAGGTTATTGAGTTGGAAAAACCGGACCTGATTGTTCCAGAAATTGAAGCCATTGCCACAGAGACTCTGGCTGAACTGGAAAACGAAGGCTTTACCATTATTCCAACGGCAAAAGCGGTTAAGTTAACAATGAACCGCGAAGGGATTCGTAGATTAGCCGCTGAAGAACTACAAATTCCGACTTCACCCTATCGATTTGCTGAAACCTATGAAGAGTACCTGGCCGCAGTGGCAGAGATTGGTCTGCCTTGTGTGGTAAAGCCAATCATGAGCTCTTCCGGTAAAGGACAATCAACACTTAAAGAATCCTCAGATGTGGATCCTGCCTGGCACTACGCTCAAGAAGGAGGACGTGCTGGGAAAGGTAAAGTGATTGTAGAAGGATTTGTGGATTTTGATTATGAAATTACTCTTCTGACAGTCCGACATTCCGGCTATACCAGCTTCTGTGAGCCAATTGGTCATGTTCAGGTTAGTGGTGACTATCGCCAGTCGTGGCAACCACAGAAAATGAGTGATACGGCCCTCAATACTTCTCGTGATATTGCAGAGAAAGTGACGACTGCTCTTGGCGGTAACGGTATCTTTGGTGTAGAGCTGTTTATTAAAGAAGATCAGGTTTATTTCAGTGAAGTATCTCCGCGACCCCATGATACCGGTATGGTCACCATGATCTCTCAGGATCTTTCAGAGTTTGCTCTGCATGCACGTGCCATTCTTGGACTGCCGATTCCATCCATACATTTTCATGGACCTTCAGCATCCAGTGTAATTCTGGTTGAAGGTGAATCTAAAGAAGTAAGGTTTGGTAACCTGCAGCAAGTTCTGGCGGAACCCGACACCGAACTGAGATTATTCGGCAAGCCCGAAGTTTCAGGGCAACGCAGAATGGGGGTTGTACTCGCCCGTGATACATCTGTTGATAAAGCAAAAGAGAAGGCTATTAAGGGCTCCAATTCGATCAGTGTCGAACTTTGATTTGATTTAGGTATGACTCGGAGGGAACCTTTTGTTCTCTCCGGCTACTAATGCTTTCAGTAACAAAGTATTGAGGATAATAGAAATGGCCGAACCTAAATGCCCTGAGTGCGGTGTGGAAGGGATTGAACACATTGTTTCCAAAGACAGTTCCGAACGAGCCAGAGACAATCATGCCTGGTTTCAGGTAGCGTATTGTGACGGCTGTGGTCATATTTATGGCGTGTTTGCTAAGCACACAATTCCGGCAGGCAAAAAAGGCCCTCAATTGGTTCTAAGCAGGTAAGTCACACAGGGAAAATCAGTAGGTGCAACACGCCACGGATGCACATTCCGAATAACGCACCGTAAACGGCAAAGCGAATGATCTGCCCTACTCGTTTTCCTGCTGCTGCAAACACTGCAACCCCAACGACATCAAGGGGGTTAGTCGCAAAACCAGCCATTCGGTTTAACTCATTGGCAGTGATTAACCCCTGATTCATCAATTCAATGGTGACCCCCATAAAGGCGGTACCACCGGCAATAAATTTAGTGACAATGGGCAGCACTGTTGATTCAGGCAAACCAATCACAGCCAATGCAGGAGAGATTAAAGCACTTATCAGCTCAATAGCGCCTGTGACCTTAAGAACATTGACCAAAAATATTGCCAATATCAGCATCGGCATCATTCCCAGAACAATCTTCATGCCCTCCTGACCACCATCCCCGAGTATTTGCATTACCGTCTTTTTCTCTTCCTCAGGGGAACTGCCTTTTACTTCAAGCTCAGGCGTGTCCAGGTCATTTAGATTTCTGGTCAAAAGGTAATATGTAAAGGCGGCAGCAGAGAGACCTCCGATGACAGACGTCACAAGAATGACTCCAAGATTCAGCCCAAATGCAGCCAGTGGAAAAGTTGCATTTGCCTGTGACATGGCCATAACCATAGCTAAGGTTGCAGCGATATAACGGCGGGACGTACCGTTCTGATCCATCAAGGTCAATGTAGCAATAGGGCCTGCAAAGCTTACAAACAGAAGTTTAAGCATGGCAAAAATACCCAGGCCGGGTACGCCAAACACTCGGGTTACCGGCGCAAGGATATTAGAAAACCAACTCAGGATGCCTTTGGCATCCAACAATTTCATCAGAGCCAGCATCACAACCATAATAGGCAGCATGATATACAAAGCCATATCAATGCCCGCTCTTCCGGAGTCCAGAATAAGGTTGATGATCTGATCCAATGCCGTTGTCTCTCACGAAATTCAAAGAACAAATTTTAACGGCAGGAGTGAACTAGCTCCACTTTTTTATAATAAAAATTTATATTGGTATTACCAATACTAAACTAAAGCTCATATGGGGTAATTTGGTAGGCTTCCATAATGTAACCAGAAGTCGCTAGTTCATGCGCTTTACTCTCAGTGCTGAGCTTTCCGGTCACCCAAATAGCATCAAACAGGTTTTCTACATGTGTACCCGGTTCAAACCGGACATAAACAATTTGGTTCGAAGGTGGCGGTGGGGTATGGATACATGCGCCGAAATAAGGGACCAGGAAGAATTCCGTCACATTCAGGCCTTCTGCTTCAATCGGCACAACATAACCTGGCAGCTTTATCATTTTCCCATCCATTTCAGGAACAATGGGGGCCGACTGCATAGCAGCCATCATCTCGTCGAGAATCTGTTCAGCTCGTGGATCAAAATCATCAATGGCAGCCAGCTTTTCGACATCAAAGAGATCATCAAAACTGAAATCAGCGGGCATTAACTGCTCCCACTCAATTTCATTCACTTCTTCACCATTTAGAAGATTCTGAGCGACCGCTGCTGTAGACACTGAAAAAAATAACAGCAGTGCCATCAGCACTTTTGTAAAGCTCACAATTAGAAACCCTGATTAAATTCTTATTGCCATACCGTCGGATAGGGATTGGCGATACGCCCGGTAACCCGGAACTATGCCTACCACACTACCGACAACCAACATCAACCCTAACCTGATCCACTGAATCTCAGTGATATTCTGTATCTGCAACAAAATGCCAAAGGACTGTTGCAGGTAAGGTGCTGTCAGTATTAGAGCAGCATAATACAAGAGGGTTCCCGCTAATAGGCTAAGAAAGGTAATAATGACTGACTCAAACGTCAGCAATAAGAATATATGTACTGGCCTCGCGCCTACTGATCGCAGAATAGCCATCTCCCTGCGCCGTTCATTCAGACTTGTGAGCATAAGTGTAAGCAGGCCAAGCAGACTGGATACAGCCACCAGAACCGACACCATCACTAAAGCCTTTTCAGCAATGCTGAACATCTGCCAAAGTTCCTGCAGTGCTACGCCAGGCAGGATCGCCAGCAACGGCTCACGCTTATATTTATTGATCTGCCTTTGGATATGGAAAGTTGAAAGCCTGGAATTCAGTCCTAGCATAAATGCAGTGATCTGTTTGGGCTGAAGTTGCATTTCCTCAACCTCTTCCGCGCCGATAGAGACACCGGGCAATCTGACACCGGCTTTCCAATCGATATGTATCGCTTCAATCGCTTCCAGGCTGACATGCAAAGTCCGATCAACCGGCGTACCTGTAGGTTTTAAAATTCCAACCACTCTGAATGGCTTATCATCATGCTCAACCAGTGCCGCATTTCCGGCACCATGGGCGACCACTATACTCTGGCCCAGCTTGTATCCCAGGGAACGAGCAACCTCAGCCCCTATAACCACATCGAAGAGTTGCGAGAATGGTTTACCCTCTTTGAACGCTAAAGACGTTTTCTGACCATATTTAAAATATCGAAAATAATCAGTGTTGGTACCCAGAACTCTGAAACCTCGGTGACTATCCCCCAAGGATAGAGGAATGGCCCACTTTACTTTCGGGTGCTGACTGATTTTCTGGTAACTATCCCAGGAAATATTGTTAGTCGCGTTACCTAGCCGGAACACCGAATACAACAGTAGATTTATCTGCCCACTGCGGGCACCAACAATCAGATCCGTGCCTGAAACCGTTGAAGAGAAACTGTCTTTTACCTGATAGCGTATTTTCTCCACACCCAGCAATAAACACACACTCAAACTAATCGAAAACAAGGTGAGTGCGACTGTGGTTTTTCTATTCAGCAAACTTTTCCAGGTGAGATTAAGTAAAGTCACAACTTATACCCCCCGGCTTGAGAGGGCTTGAGCGAGATCCTGTGATCAAAGTGTTTTTCCAGAGAAGTGTCATGACTGACAAACAACAAGGTTGAGCTCTGAGCTCTGCATTGCTCCAGTATCAGCTCAATAAACTGGTCTCTGTGGTCAGAATCCAGTGCAGAAGTAGGTTCATCCGCGACTACCAGTTCAGGAGCACCTAAGAGCGCCCGGGCAGCCGCAACCCTTTGCTGTTGACCGGTAGAAAGCTCCAACACACTCTTTGCATTAATCAAGGACTCGGTAAAACCCATACGTTGCAGGAGATACAAAGCTCCCATTTCAGGCGTTTGAAACATTTCCTGGGCTTTCAAGCTACGCTTTTTTGAAAACTGGCAAGGTAGAAGAATGTTTTCAATCACACTTAAATAGGGAAGCAGATTGAATTGTTGGAAGATATAACCTGTGTGGTCTGCTCGAAAATGGTCAACCTGACTGGCTTTAAGCCCAGTGATGTCCTGACCTAACAACTTAATTGAACCCGAATCAGGTTTTATCACCCCTCCGAGCAGGTTTAACAGCGTACTTTTTCCGCTACCAGAAGGGCCCCGTATGAAAACAGATTCACTTGAAGGTACCTGAAATTTCTCAACTGAGAGTATCGGTTTTCCCGGTGCCCAGGAAAACCTTAAATCTGTAATTTCTACAGCTGTATCAACCGTAATCTCAGGCACTCAGACCACTCTTAAATTGAAATTTCAGAATTCTGTTTATTCAGATCTTTAACGATTACACCTTTATAAGAGATTAAGTTTACCTTGATTTCCTGCATTTCAGGAAACTCTTTCAAGAGCGCGAAATTGATTTGAGTGATCTCTGCGGGATTCTCACAAGCAAACTGATAATGGGCATGGATATCACGATGCTCTTCACCCTCTTTATGTTCGTGTTGATCATCGGAATGGGCAACGGGCTCTTCATGGTGGTCATGCTTATGCTCATCATGATGTTTATGTTCAGCGTGATGGTCATGATCTTTATGCTCGTCATGATCATGTTCCACATGGCTATCATGGTGGGCGTGGCCTTCATGATCATCATGCTGTGCACCTTCAGCTGCTAATGCCACATCAGCATCCATAAGTTCACATTTTGCTGCAGATGAAATGAGCAGAAGGCTTTCAGCATTTTCCAATTTCACCATCGCTTGCTGCAAGGTTTTTTTATCAGCTTCAGACTCAGCTTTATGCTCAAAGCCTGTGATGTTATAAAGCGGTGATTCTAACTCTGCAGCAATTTTGTTCCCTTCAATTGCTATATTCATCACCGCTTCCCCATGAACATGCGCGCCATGTTCAATTTCAAACGCAGAAACCGCTGTACAGCCAATAATTGAAAGACCGCCACATACTTTCAAAAATCCATCTACCTTAATCATTCGAGCACCTAAAATGTTATAAAGTAACAATTAATTATATTAATGATACTCCCAATCTGATTGCAATGGTTTTACATAGTTCATATTGAGATAAATTTCAGATTTCCGGCTGTCAAATTATTGATGCCTATCAAATTTCCTTTAAGTTACTACCAAGTTCC
>JASBRM010000080.1 GCA_030149405.1 Neptuniibacter sp.
GGGTATTCTGAAGTCCTGCCCCAGGTTAAACCGCCTTTTGATTCAGCATATCTAAGCCAGAAAGACTCGATATCGGAGCCTTGAGTCCAGGTAATACTCTGCGGGGAAGTTGCTTGGGTAGCTTTGTTGTCTGAAGCTGCAACAGCCGACAAAGAAAATACAACACCAAAAATTAATCCAAGTAATTTGTGAGTCATTTTGCGCCTAATCTGATCATTTTAAATAACATTATTTGTACTCAGAACAGACAGGTAGGATTCAAAAAAGTTTCACTGGGCAGCCGGATAGGTACTAAAAATAAAAATGTCTAAAGAGCGCCAGGCACTCTGGATTGAATAGAGGCTGGTAATAGCCTGACAAGCTGAAAACGCGCTTTATGCCAGAACCCTGACAGTAACAGCAGAGAGAAGCCTATCAGCACGCCGACATATGCAAACCCATCTCCGGCCAGACCATAATCATCCAGAAGATCCGTTAATGCGACCAGGACATATATCAACGCTGAAGCCATAAACGCTCGCCGGTCGATTACTACAGAGATAAAGGTCAGAATCAGATACAACAGAATAATCGATACCAGGCTAACTATACTCTCATTGCCTTCAAGAACACCCAGCACAGAAAAAACCGGATGAACAATCAAGGGGGCAGCTGTAAGGTGCAGCCAGAATGCCACATCCGATTTACCACTGATGCGCTTCAAATCAGAGGCGTCCCAATACATGGCCAGCGTGAATACAGCCATTCCGCCAATAAACAGCATAAAGACCAGAAAATCCTTACTGCCTGGTACAGCTGAGATGATCAGGGATAAAACAAAAACAACCAAAGCGGCAGCGCCAGCAGCAACAGTAATGGGTACTTTAAAGCGTCGCCAATGCAGCCAGGCTGAGATTGAGGCAGCCAAACCCGCAAGCATTAGGCTATTTTCTGAAGGTAGTCCAAACAGAGCAACAACTGCAGCAAAAACAGATCCCACAAAAGCAACCAAAAGCGCGATTGCAGGTAGAGCCATTTTTCGATTCAGCACAAAAAACTCCGCAAGCGCCCATGACGCTGCAGCAACAACAAATCCTGAAAGTGCAGAATCGATTGCATAAGTAACCCACCCCAATGAGAGCAACAACAAACCAATCGCGATAACGACGAAGATGTCATTGAAACTTGCAACTAAACGAAAGTTTTCTTCATCTGCCGTATGAGTGTTGCGTCTTTCCAGGTAATCGTTACGGAATTGATCTACAGAGTCGGCAGAAAAAATTCCTTTTTTAACTGCGTTCTCTAAGTCTTCGTCGGTATACATGACTTCCCTTTATTTTCACGATAATTCTATTGCGGCTTTTTCATGTTGGTCACAACATGGTTGGTAATAGAATTGATTAGAACCTTGTGCATATCACCTGTTGATTTTTCACCTTTCCCATCAAGTGTTGCGCCTGCAACGACAGAGAATGAAAAACGATCTCCCATTGGAATGTTGGTGTTCGCGATAACGACATTCTGGGATTTGATTGTGTATGTATGAGAAAAAATTACCATGCCGTTTGAGCTCGATAAGCCGCATGCATGGATGATAGGTACCTCCCCAAATACATTTTCAAGACTGGTATCTAACTTACCGCATTCTGTTGTTGCGATTTGTTTTAGCTCATCAATGCTTGAGAATTTTAATGGCGCATCAACCTGAACGCTGACGTTATTTTGATAACTTGTGCCTAAGTAATTCTTATCAAAATAAAATTCAACGCTGCCTGATTTAACCTTATTCAGAATAGTCTCAAAAGTTTGCGAATCCACCTGTTTAGAAATTCCCAAGGATTCCAGAGTCTGTCCGGTATTGGCGCTCGCCAAGTGTTCTGGTGATATCACCACCCAGTTGTCTGGCAGCTCTACGGGAAACTTAAAATGACTTGTGGTTTCAGCTATCGCCATAGATGAAAATAATCCAAGTACAGCGCTTGTGAATATAGTTTTTAGATTTAGCATTACTTAACCCGTTAATGTCGTTAGTAACACCCTCGATACTCGAGGGTTGATGGCGATTATTCTCAGTGCACAGTGCAGGCCATGCAGGGGTCGTACGATCTTACAATATGCTGTACCGACACTGGGGTTTTCTCCCCATCTCTAATGGGTGCGCCTACAAGCGCTTGTTCTAATGCGCCTGGAATGGATTGTTGATCCCTTGGAGAAAAGTTCCAGGTTGTTGGCGCAACTATCTGATAGTTAATTATTTTTCCTCTATTGATTTCAACCCAATGCCCCAGAGAACCGCGAGCCGCCTCAACTAACCCAACACCCTGGGCATTAGCTGGCATTTCTGCATGAGAGCAGAATGGTGCAGCTGGGTCTATCGCTTTAACCCACGCCTGCATTTTCGGAATTACGATCGCCAATTCAAGTAAACGAGCCACTACACGGCTGTGAACATTTCCGCCATTTTGAGCAACCATATCAACTGCCAAGGGATGTTTATTTAACATCTGCCTTGCAAGCGCCCCCACTTCCATAACCTGTTGATTGAAACGAGGAGACTTGCACCAGCTGTAGGCCTCTTCATTGTCCATCGCAGGCACCGTTTCTCCTATGCTCGGATGGAGAGGTTTTTCTGATTGTTGCATCCAGGTGTAAGCGTGATCTTCGGTAATCAGTTTGCTGTCTAAATCCCCGTACTCACCCTGAAGATAAACCCCTTCGGCAAAGAGTTTTCCATCAGGTTGCAGATATGAGCCATAGCTAAGGAATTGATCGGTTGCTCTACCCAGCTTTTGTAATTCCAGTTGTTCGCTAAGATGGAGGAATCGTCGAAAATCACTGCTGTTCCAATCTTTGCCTTTACGCCACTGATCGAGATCAGACTGACTTGTAAGGCTGGCGACAACACTCAGATCATCACCAAATAATTCTGTTTCTAGAAAACGCCTGAAAGCACCAATGATTGCCAGTAGGCGAACTCGTTCATGGCTTTCTACAGGTTTGGTAGTCCCTCCCGGCTGCAGGCTCAGCGTATGCGGCCATTTGCCCGCCATAATACCCATGAGGTGTAGGAAATCTGCACGAGCCGGAAGCATGCTTTGAGTGGCTGTACCTTTTGTGGCCTTAAAACGTCTATTGATCTCGTTGTACCAGGGTTCATTTGCATAGGTATCGCGCGCAAAATCAGGCATAAAGAACAGATAGAAGTGAGTTAAAAGATCTGTCATGTTCTCGTTAGCAAGAACCAGATTGGTGCTGTGCAAACCGTTCTCAGGAATATCGACTTGCATGAGGTCGGCCAATGCTCTTGCGCAGGCTACAGACTGGCTCACAGAACAGATGCCACATATTCTGGGGGTGTACACCAAAGCATCCATCGGGTCATGGCCCAGCAGTATACGTTCAAAACCCCGATACAAAGGTGAATTCACACGAGCGGATAAAACACGACTGTCATCAGTATCCAGTGAAATTTCAAGATCACCTTCTACCCTGTTAAACGGTCCGGCTAGGATGCGTGACATATTCTGATTATTCTTCTTAGTCTTTTCTTTTATGAATAGTTGGCGGATAGATTAACTGTTCAGACACCGCATTCTTTTTCAGGCGTTCCGGAGTTGCGGCTTTTGACAAAGACGCCAAAGCAACAAACCAGGCTTTAGGCATATCAGTCGGCAAACCAACTGGGATACCTGCAATCTTAGGTGTTTTACAAAAACTGTGACCTGGCTCTTCAAATTCTGGAGCTGTACAGTTAATGCAGGCATAACCACCGCTGGTGCAGGAGCCAAAAGCATTCCAGGGGCGGATATTACAATCCGCATGGGCCTGAGTACCCAGACAGCCCATATTCTCCATCATGCAACCACGATCGCCAGGATCAACTGCACTAGCTTTGTACTCGTAGTACTCATTACGGCTGCAACCATGGTGCACCAGCTGATCAGCATACATTCGCGGTCTACCTAATGGATCAAGATTGGCTTCCTGATGTTCATCGAGTGCAATACTGACCAGGGTTTCAGTAATCCAGTCCGGATGAGTTGGGCAACCCGAAATGTTTACAACTTTAAAGCCTTCGGTAGAGCGGTAGTTCTCTCCCAGAAGACCTCCAGCTATCTCGCCATCAAATTGCAGCCCCGTCGCATCGGTAAAATTATCACCGGCGGCAGTGATGCCGCCATAAGCAGCACATGAACCCACAGCAACGGTATAACGGCTGACAGCCGAAAGATCTCTGACCCATTCAATCATCGGCTTACCGGTGCCACCCATCATGTGGAAGCGCCCGGTTCCCATTGGGCCCATCATCATCGAGCCTTCAAGGCAGAGAATATCCAACTGGGTCTCACCGGCGAGGAT
>JASBRM010000034.1 GCA_030149405.1 Neptuniibacter sp.
TATTGCGGTTGCATCAACCACTACCGAGTAACCGTTGCGAAGCAGGTCAGAACTTGTGTCCAGTAGATGATTAAAAGTCAAAGCGTTCATCTGCGGGCCGTAAAGATCTACTTTCTCACCCTTCAGGCTCAAATCACGGTACAGCCTTTTACGTTCAACGTCTGAGCGGATTCGAATCGTGTCGGTTTGGTCTACTAACTGTTGGCTCAGGTGGCTTTTGCCGCTTCCGGATATGCCGTGCATTAGGAAAAGCACAGGTTTACGCTCGCGGGCGTAATAGTCAGTGAGCCTCAGATAGCGGCGAAGGGTTTTGATGTCATGCATATCCCCCAGTACTGAGACCTTAGCGCGCACCATAGAGCGATAGGCTTTGTAGAAATTCAGTATGGGCAGAGCATGATAATCACCACAGATTTCCAGATAGCGGTTCAGGCAGCGATTAGCCCAGCGGAATTCACCATTGGCTTCCAGATCCATCAATAGGAATGCCAGATCATTGATCGTATCAATCCAGCGGAACTGCAGATTAAACTCAATGCAATCAAATAAACGCAGTTCATCTTTGAACAGGGTGATATTGGCCAGATGTAGGTCACCGTGGCATTCACGAATGTGACCTTCTGCTTTGCGTTTCTGGATAAGCTCGGTCAGGCTGCGATATTGTTGAGCAGTATACTGTACAAGTTTCTGTACCTTGGTCCAGTCATCGATATGATCAATGGTATCTGTGATATGCAGGAAGTTATCTGAAACGACTTCCCAGATAGTATCTGGTTCACCCCAGGGGCTATCCTGAGCGACAATCGGTATCCGGTGATGGAACTCTGCAATTTGCTCTGCCAGCATATCAATCCAGTTTGGATCAAACTGATGGTTTTGCAGCAGCAGGTCTAAGCGGTTATGCGGAATGAATTGCTGCATCTTAACGGCGTATTCAAAAATCCCTTCATCCGCTCCGAGAATTGGTTTTTCAGCAGACCCGCCGATGCCAATCACAGACATGTAGATGTCTGGGGCAAGTCTTTGATTGAGGCGTAGTTCCTCTTCGCAACAGTGCCGACGTTTCTCAAGCGTGGTAAAATCCAGAAAACCAAAATCCACTGGCTTTTTAACCTTATAGGCATATGTGCCAGTTAAGATCAGCCAGGATATGTGAGTTTCAATCACCTCGATTTCTGTAACCGGGTGAGGGTAAAACTCAGGATTTTTAAGAGATTCTATGAGTAACATACTCGTTCAAAATGACCGCTAGGGAAGGGCATTATACTTAGCCAATGAAAAAAAAGAGACCATCAAAGAGATCCAATCGCGGTCGTGGAGCAAAAAAATCCAAAGGATTGCTGTCCAAACTCCTTATTCTGTTGCTGAAGCTGTCCCTGTTAGGCCTTGTTATAGGCGGGGTTGGGCTGATTTACCTCGATGTTCAGATTCAGCAGAAATTTGAAGGAAAACGTTGGGCCCTGCCCGCTAAAGTTTATGCCCGTCCTCTGGAATTATATCCGGGCCAGGTGCTTGATCGTGCGGCACTGAAAAATGAACTGAAGGGCTTAGGCTATCGCTTTGTAAACCGGGCCAGTCAGCCGGGAATGGTTGAGTGGGCGTCTACAAGAGCCCGAATTCATACCCGTGGTTTTGCATTCCCTGATAGTGATGAACCCGCTAAAAGGTTGTTGGTGAGTTTCAGTAGTAATCAGGTTGCTTCCATCACGGATAGTCAGGGTAGAGCGGTTCCGTTAAGTCGTTTGGAGCCGATTCTCATTGGTGGTATTTACCCGAAAGATAATGAAGACCGGGATTTGATCAGGCTGGATCAGGCTCCTGAGTATCTGATAGAAGCGTTGGTTCAGATTGAAGATCGTGATTACTACAATCACTACGGTATTTCCCTGCGGGGTATTGCCCGAGCGATGGTGGTTAATGTCAAATCAGGCCGGTTTGTGCAGGGTGGAAGTACGCTTACACAGCAATTGATCAAAAATTTCTATCTGACATCTGAGCGTACATTGGCGCGCAAACTGTTAGAGATCCCAATGGCCGTTCTGTTGGATCTGCATTACAGCAAGGATGAGATCCTTGAAGCCTACTTGAATGAAGTCTATCTGGGGCAGTCCGGTTCGCGTGCTGTGCATGGCTTTGGCTTAGCCAGTCAGTATTTTTTTGCTCAACCCATCGATGAGCTGAAACTACATCAGGTGGCATTGCTGGCTGGGTTGGTCAAAGGGCCATCTTATTATGACCCGCGCCGACGCCCGGAACGTGCCAAGGAACGCCGTGATCTGGTGTTAAAAGTACTGCAGGAACAAGGGGTAATCACTCTCCAGCAACGAGTCGCAGCTGAGAAACGTCCATTAGGAGTTGTAAAACAGCGGAGTTTGCATAAAGGCGCATACCCCGCATATCTGGATCTGGTTAAGCGTCAGTTACGGGAAGAATATCCTGAGGAGGTTCTGAACTCAGAAGGCCTTCGGGTATTCACCAGTCTGGACCCTATGGTGCAGGCAAACAGTGAAGCTGCTCTGAGTAAAACGATTGCCTCGCTGCAAAAAAGGCATGGAAAACCTGTCGCTGAACTTCAGGGTGGTATGGTGGTGACTGACCCGCAAACCGGTGAAGTTCTGGCATTGGTGGGCGGTAAGAATGCACGTTATCAGGGGTTTAACAGGGCTTTGGATGCGAGGCGACCGGTAGGTTCCCTGGTGAAACCAGCGGTGTATCTTGCTGCAATCGAGCAAGGTTACTCTTTAACTTCTCTTATTGATGATGAACCCATCAGTGTGCCATTGTCGGATGGATCGAGCTGGGTGCCACAGAACTTTGATCGGATCAGTCATGGCAAGGTTCCGCTTTATCTGGCCTTATCAAAATCATATAACCAGAGTACAGCACATCTGGGTATGGCGATTGGTGTTGGTAAGGTAGTTGATATGCTGGAAAGACTGGGGGTTGAAAGGGAGCCAAAACCTTATCCATCTCTTCTGCTTGGGGCTGAATCTATGAGCCCATTTGAAATTGCTTCGGCTTACCAGACCATAGCTGCAAATGGTTTCAGAACTCCGATGCGTGCGATTCGCCTGGTAACGGATGTTGAGGGTGTTGAGCTTTCACGTTACCCATTTGAGGTCAGTCAGGTGGTTTCTGCAGAAAATATGCACCTGATACAATACGCATTGCAGTCGGTTACACGTGAAGGCACTGCAAGGTCGATTTACAGTCGATTACCGGCATCACTTAATGTTGCGGGGAAAACTGGGACCAGTAATGATCAGCGTGATAGTTGGTTTGCAGGGTTTGCTGCGAATCGAATGGCGGTGGTGTGGCTGGGTTTAGACGAGAATGGCAAATTGCCATTTACTGGTTCAGGTGGTGCACTCAGAGTGTGGACTGAGCTGATGACACGAGAAAAACCAGACTCTTTTATGGCTGTGCAACCGGAAGGGGTAGAATATCTCTGGGTTGAGGAACAAACCGGTTTGCTCTCTGCAGAGCATTGTGAAGGCGTGCGGCAGATACCATTCATAAAAGGTACAGCTCCGGAAAATTATGCTGAGTGTTCTGAGAAACAACCGAGTAAATCTTTAGATTGGTTTAAAAGATGGTTCAGATGACAAATACTTTCAGAAATTTCTTCGTGTTAGGTATTTCTACTATCACGCTGGTGGGTTGTGTGAATAACACGGGTTCCTATCGTCCACCGGTGGTTGAGCGTGGAGATGCTTCTCAGGTTGTTCAGCCTGCTGAACCTGCAGCGATCGGAGTGGATGTCAGTCCAGGCGTGGTTGTGCAGTCCAGTTCAGATAACTCAGTGGCCGTGCCTGTGGCAACTCCAATGACATCACGGGCAAAAAATCCGGCCGTGATCGCACTGCTAAAAAATGCCAGCAATCAGAAAAACAGTGGTCAGATGTCCGCCGCCGAAAGCAGCCTGGAAAGGGCCCAGCGAATTGCTCCGAGAGATCCGGAAATCTATTATGAGTTAGCTGATATCCGCAGGCTGGAAGGGCAGTGGCCGCAAGCTGAACAACTAGCACTGAAAGGTACCAATATGGCCATTGGTGACGTGATTATGCTGCGCCGGTTGTGGCTGCTTATTGCAGATATTCGTGAGCAGTCGGGCAATCATGCTGCTGCCAGGAAAGCCCGGCAGCAGGCAATGCAGTACTAATTTTCCTGCTTAACCAGCCTGAGAATATCCAGGCTGGAGACTACTCCACATATTTCATTGCTGTTGCTAATGAAAACTCTGTGAATGTTATTGCGGTACATTTCGGAGGCAATATTCCTGACCGGTGTATCTATTTCTACAGAGATAACCTTAGGTGTCATAATTTCGCTGACTAAGTGATTTTTATGTTGGTTACCATTAGATAAGCCCAACTCGTCCGGGCTAAACCCTTCCAAAGTATTCAGGTAATACTGAGACATGGGGTTCTCATCTATTGAATGCTGTGGCTTAACATCAAAATTGATGATGTCACTTAAACTCACCACTCCAATAATATCACCGCCTTTTGATAAGACTGGCGCACCGGAAACTTTCTTCTCATTAAAAAAGTCGATCAGGGTTTGGATGGACCAGGTTTCACAGACGGTCTGTAAACCCGAGCTCATGATGTCACGTGCAGTAAGGTTATCTAATTCAGGCATGAGGTCTCTCCCTCTATTTGTGACCTGAATTTAAAGATAGTTTAGATTTAGAACTTCGCTAAAACGAATTAAACCCGTATCCGGTTTAAACCTTTGAGGCTCAGTGCGATCAGAATCAGGAAAAGCGATAGGCCCAGGCTATAAAACAAATCGTTTGATGCTTTAGGGAGTAGGGAAATGTCGCTGAAAATAAGCAGGCTGGTACCCAAAATTATGCCGGCGGAGCTGCCGATAATTCCCATCGCGGCTGAACGAAATCGAATCGCACTGTAGATCACAACAGCGGCGCACAAAACACTCATCAACTGGCTGTATTCAGTGCCAACTTCGGAGCGCCGGCACAATTCAAACAAGGCAAATAAAACCAGTAGCCAGCGTCCCCATGCTGCTTTACTCCAGTCGAACTTGTGCGCAAGGTCCAGAAGCGCGCTGGCAATGAGCGGGATGGATGCATACAGCGCGAGGTTATCCAGCATTCGGCGGAAGGTGATGCTGTCCTGATCAGCGCCGGATAATAGTAATGCTGCTGCCGCCGAACAGCTGATAAAAGCCGCCGCCAGGCTGATGACCATGAGAGCTGTATTGTTGAGTTTCTCAGACAAACGATAGCTGTTCCCTGCCAAAAACAGGGAACTGGCTAAAGTAATCAGCTGGCTGAAAGTCGCGGTATCTGGCATTACAGGTTAGACATAACCTGATCAGCAGCTGCCAGAGTTGCTTCAATGTCTTCCTGTGTATGTGCAGCAGACACAAAACCGGCCTCAAATGCAGAGGGGGCCAGGTAAACGCCTTGTTCCAGCATGCCATGGAAGAATTTTGAGAACTTGTCTGAATCACAGGCCATAGTTTCAGAAAAGGAAGTGACTTTCTCCTGATCTGTGAAGAATAGGCCGAACATTCCGCCAACACGGCTGGTAGTAAATGGAACACCATTAGCCATAGCCACAGCCTCAAGGCCTTCAGTCAGCAGTTCAACTTTGGCAGATAACTGCTCATAGAAGCCAGGTTTCGATACGGCATTCAGCATGGCCAGACCCGCGGCCATTGCGAGTGGGTTGCCTGAAAGTGTACCAGCCTGATATACCGCGCCTAATGGTGCGATATGTTCCATAATTTCACGTTTACCACCAAAAGCACCCACTGGAAGACCGCCGCCAATAACTTTGCCTAAGGTAGTCAAGTCTGGCTTAACGTTGTAAACAGACTGTGCGCCACCTAGAGCAACACGGAACCCCGTCATTACTTCATCAAAAATTAGTACAGTGCCGTATTCATCACAGACTTCACGTAGCCCTTCCAGGAAGCCAGGTTCCGGAGGGATGCAGTTCATGTTGCCAGCTACAGGCTCAACAATGATACAAGCAATCTGATCACCTACATCTGCAAACGCTTTACGCACGCTTTCGATGTCGTTATGTGTCAGAGTGATTGTGTGTTCTGCAAGAGAAGCTGGAACACCAGGTGAGCTTGGCTCGCCCAGAGTCAGCATGCCTGAACCAGCTTTTACCAACAGGGAATCTGAGTGGCCGTGGTAGCAGCCTTCAAATTTTACGATTTTGTCGCGTTTGGTATAACCACGAGCCAGACGGATAGCGCTCATGGTTGCTTCGGTACCAGAGCTCACCATACGCACCAGTTCCATGGATGGCATGATTTCACAAACCTTATCCGCCATCTCAATTTCGATGGCGGTTGGGGCACCAAAACCAAGACCATTGTCCAGAGATGAACGAACTGCACCGATTACGTCTTCGTTGCAGTGTCCAAGAATCATTGGGCCCCATGATCCAACGTAGTCGATATACTTTTTGTCATCCTCATCAAACAGATACGCGCCTTGGCCTCGTTTGAAGAAGATTGGCGTTCCGCCAACACCCTTGAATGCACGTACCGGCGAGTTTACGCCACCTGGGATATGAGTCTGGGCTGCCTGAAAAAGTTCTTCGGAACGGGACATTTTCTATCTCTCTGAATCAGTTTTTAAAAAGCTGGTGGAACTGTTTTGCGGTTGCCGTAATGTTGTTTTGAGCATAAAGGGCATGAATGACGGCAACCATGTCAGCACCTGCTGAAATAATCTGGTCTGCATTATCCACGCTAATGCCGCCAATCGCTACTATTGGTAGCTGAACTTTTTCTTTTGCTTCCTGTAGCAGACTGATTGGAGCAGGTTTGGCATTGGGTTTGGTTATTGACGGGAAAAATGCACCAAAAGCCACATAGTCTGCGCCTTCTGCGGCGGCTTTTTCTGCAAGCTGAATCGAATCATGGCAGGTGACACCAATGATAGCGTCTGGCCCAAGTATTTCTCTTGCCTCGACGACTGCACCGTCACTTTGCCCTAAATGCACACCCGCAGCACCAATTCCAGCTGCCAGACCTGCATCATCATTAATCAGTAACAGGGCATTATGTTTTTTGCATAAGGTATTTAAAGCGGATGCCTGTTGTACACGTTTTTTCAGATCCGATGACTTATCCCGGTACTGAATAATCTCTGCACCCCCTTTCAGGCTTTTTTCAACCTGCGTCAGCATGCAGGCAAGGTCGGGCATAAGTTGTTGATCGGTAATGCCGTAAAGGCCCGAGAGATTTTTTTGCATAGGGTGTATTAGTTCTGGCGGTAGTGTTGTTCTATTTGGTTACGAGTAAGTAGGCCGCATATTTTGTGCTCTGTATCTCGCACGCATAACGCTTCGACGCTGTTGTTAGCCATTGTATCTAAGGCTTCCTGAAGTGTCGCTTTTTCATCAATATCAACGGTATCCAATCGGAGTGCTGGCATTGCAAGCAGATCAATATCAGCATGCGGTGAATCTGTCTTACGGGTCATAGTGTGGAGATCGCCTGGAGACAACAGTAGATATTTGTCATCTGAGTCAATAACAATCCAGGTAGGATCGTTCTCAAGGGCGCTGAGTGCGCCCTGACTGGAGATTACAGGGGCTGTTTTAACAAAGTGAGTGCTCATTAAACTTGCGACTGCAGAGCGGTTC
>JASBRM010000091.1 GCA_030149405.1 Neptuniibacter sp.
ACGACTGAAGAGGAAGTGGATTATGCAGTAAATCAAATTCAATCTGCCGTTGGTAAATTACGTGAGCTGTCTCCACTGTGGGATATGTATAAAGACGGTGTTGATCTGAGCAAAGTTGAGTGGGTACATCACTGATTTATCAGTGAGTATGAGGAGGTCTTTATGGCTTATAGTGATAAAGTTATCGATCATTACGAGAATCCACGTAATGTGGGTAAAATGGACGACAAAGAATCAAATGTTGGCACAGGTATGGTAGGAGCGCCTGCTTGTGGTGACGTGATGCGTCTGCAGATTAAGGTAAGTGATGAAGGCATCATTGAGGATGCGAAGTTTAAAACTTACGGTTGTGGTTCTGCTATTGCTTCCAGCTCTCTGGTAACAGAGTGGGTAAAGGGCATGTCCCTTGATGAAGCGGAAAAGCTTAAAAATACAACAATCGCTGAAGAGCTGGCCCTGCCACCAGTGAAAATTCACTGTTCAGTTCTGGCTGAAGATGCGATCAAGGCAGCAGTTGCTGACTACAAAGAAAAACAGGACAAGTAAGCCGTAAGGTTTACTTTCTCGGAGATTCAGAAGTATATGGCTATTACAATGACTGATGCGGCTGCTGATCATGTCGCTCGTTATCTTGAGAAGCGTGGGCATGGTGAAGGTGTTCGTTTGGGCGTAAGAACCTCCGGCTGCTCTGGAATGGCATACGTTCTGGAATTTGTTGATGAGGCTCTGGATGAAGATCAGGTGTTTACTGGTCCTCAGGATGTGAAAATCTACATCGACCCTAAAAGCCTCGTTTATCTTGATGGAACTGAACTGGATTTTGTTAAAGAGGGTTTGAATGAAGGCTTTAAATTCAATAACCCTAACGTATCCAGTGAATGTGGCTGCGGTGAGAGCTTTAACGTTTAATCTGCTCTGGCATCAAGATGGATATCAGTAAAAACTACTTCGAATTTATTGGTCTGCCAGTGTCTTATCATCTTGACCGGTCTGAACTCTCAGATCGGTCAAGAGAACTACAAAAAACACTTCATCCGGACCGTTACGCCCACCTCTCTGATCATGAGCAAAGAGTAGCTGTGCAATATATGGCCTATCTTAATGAGGCTGTAGCAACACTAAAATCCCCTTTGCTCAGGGCTCAGTACCTTTTACAGTTACAAGATATAGATACAACGAGTGAGTCTTCTACTGCAATAGATCCTATGTTTCTCATGCAGCAGATGGAGCTGCGTGAGCGTTTAGAGGAGATTCCTTCAGCATCTGATCCTTTCGATGAATTGGAAGAGTTGAATGGTGAAGTTGTCGCTGTGCTGGAAAAGTTACGTGCTTCTTTTGTGCAGAGTTACGAATCTGGTGATCTTTCATCGGCCACATCTGATGTCCGAAAAATGCAATTTTTAGAAAAGCTACTTCTAGAGATCGAAAGATTGGAAGATAAGCTGGAAGATTAAAAAGACCTTATGGCATTACTTCAAATAGCGGAACCGGGGCAGAGTGAAGCTCCGCATCAGCACAAATTGGCAGTGGGCATCGATTTAGGTACCACCAATTCCCTGGTTGCTTCAGTTAAAAGCGGTGAGGCAGTGACTTTGCCGGATATTAGTGGCAAGCATTTGCTGCCTTCGGTTGTGCGTTATCTGCCATGCGGCAATATTCAGATCGGTGAAGAGGCGCGTGGTTTTGCGTCGGAAGACCCCTTTAATACAATTGTTTCTGTGAAACGGCTGATGGGGCGAGGTGAAGAGGATGTTAAATCGCTAGGTGACGAAGCGCCTTATCATTTTGAATCCAGCGATAGTGGTATGCCTTTCATTAAAACGGCAGGGGGTAATAAAAGCCCTGTAGAGGTGTCTGCGGAAATTCTGAAAAACCTCACTTATCGTGCAGAGGATTCTCTGGGTGGTGAACTAGTCGGGGCCGTGATTACAGTACCTGCCTATTTTGATGATGCGCAGCGTCAGGCAACAAAAGATGCTGCGAAGCTGGCTGACCTCAAAGTTTTGCGCCTTCTGAATGAGCCAACAGCCGCTGCGGTTGCTTATGGTTTGGATCAGGGTAAAGAAGGTGTGATCGCGGTTTACGATCTTGGTGGTGGTACTTTCGATATCTCAATCTTGCGTTTAAATAAAGGTGTGTTTGAAGTTCTCTCAACCGGTGGTGATAGCGCTCTGGGTGGTGATGATCTGGATATGGCTTTGGCGCAATGGTTTGCTGAACAGATTGATAAATCCGAAATCAACAGTTCAGAATCTCGCTATCTGCTGGAAAAAGCGCGTTTTGTTAAAGAGCAGCTTTCTGACAGAGAACATGCCTGTGTGGTTCTGGAAATGGATTCAGGCTGTCATGAGTTTGATATTACTCGTGAGCAGTTTGATGAGTTGGTTTCACCACTTATCAAGAAAACGATTCGTGCTGGCAAAAGAGCGCTTAAAGATGCTGCGGTTGAAGCGGAAGATGTCCTTGAAGTTGTCATGGTAGGGGGCTCCACTCGCGTGCCTCTGGTTCGACAGCAGGTGCAGGAATTTTTCGGGCGTGAGCCTCATATTGATATTGATCCGGATAAGGTTGTAGCGGTTGGTGCGGCAATCCAGGCTGATGTACTGGCTGGAAATAAACCTGACAGTGATATGTTGCTGCTGGACGTGATCCCGCTTTCACTGGGGTTGGAAACTATGGGTGGCTTGGCTGAAAAGATCATCCATCGTAATACTTCGATCCCGGTAGCTCGTGCGCAAGAATTCACAACTTATCAGGATGGCCAGACAGCGATGGCGATCCATGTGGTCCAGGGTGAGCGAGAGCTGGTGCAGGATTGTCGTTCTTTAGCGCGTTTTGTTCTTCGTGGAATTCCGCCAATGGCTGCAGGTGCTGCTAAAATCCGTGTTACTTTTCAGGTGGATGCAGATGGTTTGCTTGGGGTTGCTGCAAAAGAACTTACCTCTGGCGTTGAAAGCAGTATCCAAGTTAAACCTTCTTACGGTCTCGAGGATGCTGAAATTGCTGAAATGCTGAAGGCTTCCTATATGAATGCCTCAGAAGATAAAACTGCGCGCGCACTTCGTGAACAACAAGTCGAAGCGGAGCGATTGATCCTGTCCTTGCAGGATGCTTTGGCTGCTGACGGTGATTTGCTTCTGAGTGAAGAAGAGAAGCAGCAGCTCAGCGCTGAAATTGATGTTTTAATCGAGCTGAGTAAAGGTTCCGATACTCTAGCCATCGAAAAAGGTGTAACGGTGTTAGCAAAAGCTTCTGATGAGTTTGCTGCACGTAGAATGGATAACAGTATTCAAAAGGCTTTGCAGGGGCATAGCGTTGATGAATTGGGAGATGCAGGGTAATGCCGCAGATTATTTTTTTACCTCATGATGAACTGTGCCCGGAAGGTAAAGTAATTGAAGCTGAGTCTGGTGTGACAGTGTGTGATGCCGCATTAGCGAATGGTATTGAGATCGAACATGCATGTGAGAAGTCTTGTGCTTGTACAACTTGTCACGTGGTAGTGCGTGAAGGTTTTGATTCTATGGAAGAATCCGATGAGCTTGAAGACGACATGCTTGATAAGGCGTGGGGCCTGGAACCAGAATCGCGTTTGAGTTGTCAAGCGGTTGTGGGTGATGAGGATCTGGTAGTAGAGATTCCGAAGTATACTATTAATCAGGTGTCAGAACGTCACTAAGGAGGCTGTTATGAGTCTGAAATGGGTTGATGTGCTTGATATAGCGATTGAATTGTCTGAGCAGTATCCGGAACAGGATCCGATGACAATCAGTTTTCCGGATTTGTATCAAAAAGTAATGGATCTGGAAGAGTTTGATGATGACCCGGATCGCTGTGGTGAGAAGATTCTTGAAGGTATCCAGATGGCTTGGATAGAGGAAATGGATTAAACCTGCCTCCCGTCATACTAAAACCCAGCATTGCTGGGTTTTTAGGTTTTCTGGCCTACTGTTTTCTGTCATCACTCTGGCGTATAATTGCGCGCTGAATTTCCGGAGTCATCCGAAAGCCCAATTGCACATTGCCTCAAGCGTTCGTTGAGGGGGCTTTTGAATATCTCTTATCATTTTAATTTTGGAGCTTAAATAATGGCACTTGAGCGTACGTTCTCAATCATTAAACCAGACGCTGTTGCGAAAAACGTAATCGGCAAAATCGCTTCTCGTTTCGAATCAAACGGTCTGAAAATCGTTGAAATGCAGATGAAACACCTGACTCAGGAAGAAGCTGAAGGTTTCTACGCTGAGCACAAAGAGCGTCCTTTCTTTGCAGATCTGGTTGCATTCATGACTTCTGGCCCTGTTGTTGTTCAGGTTCTGGAAGGTGAAAATGCAATTGCTCTGAACCGCGAACTGATGGGTGCTACTAACCCACAGGAAGCTGCTGAAGGTACTATCCGTCGTGATTTCGCACAGTCTATCGATGCGAATGCTGTACACGGTTCAGATTCTCCAGCTTCTGCTGAACGTGAAATTGCTTACTTCTTCGGTAAGTAATCTTTTCGCCCCCACTTGCCATGTAGGTGGGGGCGTAATCTAACCATAGCGAGTAACTGTCATTAATGAATGAGTCCGTTAAAAAAGTAAACCTGTTAGGTTTGTCGCCAGCGAAAATGGAAGCTTTCTTCGAAGAGATCGGAGAGAAGAAATTTCGTGCTACTCAGGTTTTGAAATGGATTCATCAATTAGGCGCCTGTAGCTTTGATGAAATGACAAACATCAGCAAAGCTTTACGTCAGAAATTGGCCGAAGTGGCAGAGATTCGTGAGCCAGAAGTTCTGTTGGAAAAAACATCAAAAGATGGCACTCGGAAGTGGGTGATTCGTACAGACAGTGGTTCCAGTGTCGAAGCGGTGCTGATACCGGATGGTGAGCGTAAAACGTTATGTGTTTCTTCTCAGGTTGGCTGTTCTCTGGATTGTAGCTTTTGCTCTACGGGTAAACAGGGTTTTAACAGCAATCTGACTACAGCTGAAATCATTGGTCAGCTGCGTATCGCTATCCGCTCATATGGCGACTACAACACAACCTCTCAGCGTGTAGTGAGTAATGTTGTGTTAATGGGGATGGGCGAACCCCTGATGAATTTTGATAATGTGGTTGATTCCATTACATTGATGATGGAAGACAATGCATATTGTTTGTCTAAAAGACGTGTAACCCTTTCAACGGCGGGTGTCGTACCTGCAATCGATAAGTTGAGAGAAGTGACGGATGTATCATTGGCGATCTCTTTACATGCGCCTAACGATGACCTGCGAAATATTCTGGTACCAGTCAATAAGAAATACCCTATCAAAGAGTTGGTAGCTGCGTGCAACCGTTACCTGGATAACCTGAACGATAAACGAGTTATTACGGTTGAATACACTTTGATCAATGGTGTGAATGATTCACCTGAACATGCCAAGCAGCTTTTAAAGATTCTGCGTCGTATGCCATCCAAGCTTAACCTGATTCCCTTCAACCCATTTCCTAACTCTGGGTATGAGAGACCATCAGAGGAAAGAATACTGGCATTTAAAGAAATAATCGTTCATGGTGGGGTCGTTACTACGGTACGTCGTACCCGTGGTGATGAAATCGACGCAGCTTGTGGCCAATTAGTAGGCCGTGTGGCGGATAAAACACGTCGTAGCCAAAAATATATTCCTGTCACCCAGGATAGCGGTGAGCAGGAGTTGCGCAAAACCTGATAGGAAGCAGATTGGATGTTCGGAAGTGGAATGAAGCAGGTATGGGTAGTCATTATTGCCCTAGTAGTAGTTGGTTGTACTCCTGGAGGCACTAAGACATCTGATGACCGTACCGCTTACGAAGCTTATTCACGATTAGGTTTCGAATATCTGCAGGCTGGTGATACTGCCAATGCCAAAATTTCCTTCAATCGTTCGTTGGAATTACGTTCTGGTTATGCGGAAGCTTATAATGGTTTGGCGTTGACCTTTCAGTTGGAAGGCGATGACCAGTTGGCTGAGGATTACTTCCGCAAAGCGACTAAACTGGAACCATCTTCAGCAATGATGCACAACAATTTTGGTGCATTTTTGTTTTCTAAAGGGCGTTTCCAGGAAGCTTGTGTTGAGTTAGCACGAGCTACTGAAGACCCCTTCTACCATCTACGTGCTCAGGCTTTTGAAAACCTTGGTCGTTGCTATCAAAACATCAAACGTATAGATGCAGCTAAACATGCATTTAAACGCGCTTTGCAAGTTTCATCTTCTGGGAGACCTGTTTCTTTAGTAGAGCTGGCAGATATCAACCTTGTG
>JASBRM010000095.1 GCA_030149405.1 Neptuniibacter sp.
GTCAGCTCCAAGCTGGAATGCAGTTCTTGCTGACCAGTTCTCTCAACCGTATATGCAGAAATTGAAAGAGTTTCTGCGCCAGCAAAAAGATCAGAAAAAAATCATCTACCCGCACTCTGATAATTGGTTTCATGCTCTAGAAGCGACACCGTTAGATCAAGTCAAAGTGGTTATTCTGGGTCAGGACCCCTACCATCAACCGGGGCAGGCGCATGGTTTATGCTTCTCCGTCTTGCCAGGGGTAAAAGTGCCGCCTTCACTGGTGAATATTTATAAAGAGCTTGCGGCAGATCTGGATATCCAGCCGGTTGGTCACGGTTATCTGGAGTCCTGGGCGAAACAGGGTGTTTTACTACTTAACAGTGTTCTTACAGTAGAGCAGTCCAATGCCGGTTCTCATCAGGGAAAAGGCTGGGAAGTTTTTACTGATGCTGTGATTAAACAGGTGAATGAGCAGTGCGAAAATGTAGTGTTCATGCTGTGGGGTAGTTATGCACAAAAGAAAGGGGCCTGTATTGATGCACAAAGGCATCTGGTTTTAAAGGCGCCGCACCCTTCTCCTTTATCAGCTCATCGTGGTTTTTTGGGCTGTGCGCATTTCAGTCAGGCCAATGCTTATCTGGATAAGCATCAGAAAGGTTCTATTCAGTGGCAGCTTCCGGAGCAAGTGGCTCAGTAACCAATTCAACTGAGTTTTTCTGGAAGGCGGCGGAATCGTAAAAGTAATGCAGTCCACGTCCCTGTTTTTTGCTCTCATACATTGCCAGATCAGCAAAGTGAAGTAATTGGTCAAATTCCATAGAGTGGCTGGGTGCGACGGCTGTACCTGCGCTAAATCGAATATGAATCTCTTTGGGGTGGTGAATAATCGGGTCTTCAAGACAAGACCTGATACGCCCCAGAATTTGCTCCAGTGACCTTTCCAGTTCCTCAATACTGTTTTCTTGCAATAACAGGATAAATTCATCTCCAGCAAGTCGCGCCAGAACATCACCATCGCGCAAATGTTGTTTTATGGTAGTGGTTAAACTCACCAATACTTTATCGCCAACACTGTGGCCGAATTCATCGTTGATGGGTTTGAAAAAATCCAGATCGATAAATGTCAGGCTCATACAGATTTTCTGGCGATGCACTCTCCCCAGCATTTGTTTGGCAATGGTAAGCAGCATTTGACGGTTGGGCAGGCCCGTTAGCTGATCGGTTTGGGAGGACTTTAGAAGTTGGACGTTTTGTTCTGAAATGCGTTTATTCGCATCGGATAACTGGCGTATGTAATTTGCGCGATTTAAGGTGTATTTTGCAATTGAAATAATTGATATGGCGGTCATGCCGCTAATTGCGAGAAGTAACAGTAATAAGGAGGAATCGTTGGTTTTCTTTTCCTCTTGTACATAGTTTTGAATCGCTGATTCGAGATCATCAATTTTCTCAATTAAAGTCCAAAAATTATTATCGTAATTTCGGCTTAGTCTGACGTTTGAAGAGTTTAAGTCGGTTGCAGCAATTAGGTTGATAGTGCCGTTCCGAAAGCTGACGAGTTGATAAAGCAACTGGTTCGCATTTATGCGTAGAACTGGGTCAGCGAATGAGTGGTAGTTTTGATTACCATCCAGCATAGCAACGGTAAGCTGTTCGGCTTGACCTAAGTGCCCGATCACTTTTTCAACATCTATACCTGTCTCACCAGAGAGAAGTTTTTCCAGCCTAAGATGAGCCATCGTCGCTTCTAATTTTATTTCAGCTGTGGCGTTAATCCAGGGGAGATACTTAGTGAGGGTGTTTTTTGAAGTTGACTCAATATGCAGGACCAGGAATAAGCACAGGGAAGCTGTGATTCCAGTTACAACCAGTGGTATTTTGGGACTGCCCGGGGCGGTCTCTTTCATCCCTGCTATTCTCGAGAATAATTATTCTTTCGAGCAGTGTGACGATATTTTTAAACCAGGTCAACTACAGGTTTTTTATTAAACAGTGCGATCCTTGCGAGTGAAAAGTTCAGGGTCCAGCTCATAGGGTAGATCTAAAATTTTCAGACTTGAGGAGGAATCAGCAAGTTGAAGTTCCTCTTCATCCGCAGCTTTTTTGTTAATTACAGCAAGGACTCGGAACTGAGCTGATTCTGATTTAACAGGCGCGGCCAGAACGATTTCACCGACCGAACTGCCCGAAGCTGAAGAGATCTTCTGACCTGGCTGCGGTGCTGATTCAGAACTCACCTCAGCTACATACATTGGCTTTTTAAGTACACCGCGATGTTGCAGGCGAGTGACAATTTCCTGACCTGTATAGCAGCCTTTGGTGAAACTCACACCATTCAGCGCCTGAAGATTGGTCATCTGTGGAATAAAGTTTTCCTGAGTGTTAGCTCTTAGGTCAGGAATAGCTGCGTCAATTTCACCTAGAATCCAGTCATTGGTTGCACCCAAACCTACTTCATCGGGAAGCTTATCCAGCAACTCAACCAGTTGAGCGGTCTCCATCCAAATCTCATAGCGGTCGCCAGGAACACGGACCACAATGCCATTACTGAGTTTTAATACACCATTATCTTCTGACGGGGACTGCTCAAAGAAACGTTCCACCAGTGCTTGAGCGCCAGGCCCGGTAATGCCAATTCCGCTCACCTGTTCGCTGATGTCAGTAGCTTGAGCTTTTGAGAAAACAATGTATTTCTTCAGATTGGTCAGGGCTGAGTCAAAGATATCGTGACTCATGCGCATCCAGATCTCGTCGTTTTTTACGCCAAGTAATCTGAACAGGCTGATCATATGGCCTTTAATGTTGCAATGGGCACCGAGTGAACTGCCGCGGCTGGTCACAGCTTTGACGTCGCAGGTGAGCTGGCCTTGCAAAAACTTTTCAGTATCTTCGCCAGACACTGAAAGAATACGTTGATGGATTAAAGGTACAACCAGAGTGGATTTATCACTGGAGCTCAGCACAGCCTTTTGATCATCTGCCAGAGAAACGCCTTTTGAATCTAAAAATTGGATCAATTCACTCATCAGTTCTGCCTTAAATACCCACTACGCATTCTTAAAGGTGCGGTTATCGCTTATGAAGATGCCGAAGCTATAGTTTTACCCAGTTGTACCGGGCTGGTTGCATCCAGGCTTTCATCCCAGGATATACGGTCTTCACCAAACAGAAGGATTACCGTAGAACCCAGTTTGAAGCGGCCCATCTCTTCACCTTTTTCTAACCTGATCGGAGAAGAGGTCTCATTAATAAATGGGGTGTGAATTGGTTTTTTCAAGCGTGGAGCTTCCTGTCCACTCCAAACGGTTTCAATGCCAGCAACAATCATTGCGCCCACCAGAACCATAGCCATGGGGCCAAACTCAGTATCAAAATAAGCAACCAGACGCTCATTACGGGCAAATAGTTGTTCAACGCCTTCAGCAGTGGTCTGATTCACTGAGAAAAGATCACCAGGAATATAAGTTGTGTGGGTTAAAGTGCCTGCAACAGGCATATGGACCCGGTGGTAGTCTCTTGGCGATAGATAAATGGTCGCGAAGCTGCCTTTTACAAAAGGTTCGGCTCGTTGTTGGTCGCCACCTAGAAGAGTCGTCAGGGCGTAACCTCGTCCCTTTGCCTGAAATATGCGGCCAGATTCAATTTTACCTAACTGGCTGATTGCTCCATCAGCTGGGCTAACCACTGCGCTTTGATCCTGATCTATAGGACGAGCGCCTTCTTTAAGTTCACGCGTAAAAAAAGCGTTAAAACTTGGGTAATTGGAAGGGATCTCTTCCCGGGCTTCTGCCATGTTTATCTGGTATTTCTTTGCGAACCAGCGAATAAACAGGTTTTTAACCCATGGTGTTTCAGAGTCAGCAATTGTGCCCACTAATCTGGAAAGCAGGTGCTGTGGAACTATATGTTGGAACAGAATAAACAGGGAATCTTTCATGTTGCGTTTCATTATTTCTCTACCGGAGTGTCTGGAAGGTTGCCCCATTCGAACCATGAGCCGTCATAACAACGGATATTGTTGAAACCAAGGTATTTCGCGATCAGATAAGTTAAGCCGGAGCGTCTGTGCGTTTGGCAGTGGGTAATGACAGACTTTTCTGGAGTGATGCCTTTGCTTTCCAGTAACGCCTTTAATTCTGCTACAGGCTTTAAGCGCGTATCATCAGTACTGATCAGGCAGTCTGTCCACTCAAGGTTCACTGCGCCTGGGATATGTCCCCCTTTCTGAGCATTGATCACCTTTTCGCCGCTGTACTCTTCCGGGCTACGTGCATCCCAGATGATACTGTCGTCCTGTTCTAATTGCTCAAGGATCGAACTTACGTCAGCAACCAGATTCTGTTCCAGATTAACTGTGATATCAGATTGCTCTGGCGTATTGGCTGATGTTTCAGTTGCAAAACCTGCCTGAGTCCAGGCATTAAGCTGGCCGTTCAAGAAAGAGCAGTTCTCGTGGCCAAGAATGTTAAGGCTCCAGATCAGGCGTCCCGCCCATGGGCCCATCTGGTCATCATAAACAACAACCTGTGAATTGCTGTTGAGGCCAATATCACGACACAACTGCTGGAGCTGGTCTAAATCAGGTAGCGTATTGGGTATTGGGGCTTTACCGCTGAGTAGGCGGGTAGCAGGTAAATGAATAGCACCCGGAATATGGCTCTTCTGATAGTTTTCTTCACTTGAAAGATCAACAATTAAAAGATCTGGGTTTCCAAGTTGAAGGTTAAGCTCTGTCGCTTCAATAACCAGTGGCAGCGTCATCGTGAAATATCCGTAACCAAAAAGAACTCGAAATGATACTTGGTTGCCGCTTTGGAGTAAAAAGCAGAACCTGGTTTTAAGATAAACTTTGTACTTACTTCAGCTTTTTGAGGCCTAAAGATGCCGCTGAACAGAGGTAACGTAAGCGGTCATTATGGAATTCTGAGATTTCAGAGCCGGTATTGCCAAAGTCAGCGTGAATTATGGCAATAGGTTTGTTGCCATAAAACACTGACATCAAAGCAAACCCCTCAGGGGATGCCCATTCTGTGTAGGCTTTCGGTAACATTTGCAGCATCTGATCCATGTTTTCAGGTTTGATCCAGATACAACCGGATTTCTGGCTGAGCTTTTGGAGCAGGCTGGGCGCCTGAAGGTTTTGAGAAAAACTGGCAATAGGGTGATTATCATCAAAACCGACAAGTAAGCCTGTTTTGAGCTGTTGTTTCTTCGAATTAACGATGAAGAGCGCAGCACGCTCAAAGCCGATGCCTTTACTCATAGCCTGCATCAGACCTTGCAGGATATGTTTAGGCTCAGTATAGAGATGATAGCCCTTCAGGAACCTCTCAGCGATCTGGTCATAGACATGTTTATCCAGATAATCATTCTGAGGAACGGCGGAAAGATCTACTTCTGCTTCCAGCTCAATTTCAGGCTCTGGCAGCTCGGCAGGCTCTTCCGGTTTTTCAATGGCTGGAAGTGTTTCACTGAGAATCACTTCCTCTTTCTTAGAAAGGCGGTAGTTAATTTGAGTATCAGAGCTCAGCATTAACATTTCAGCTGCAGGAGCAAGTGTGCCCGCTACATGGTACTGATGAGCTGAGTGAACACAATTCTGGTGCAGCATGCTGATGGTGTCGGCAATCTCACCTTTAAGATAGTCGTTGATGATATCAATGACTTTCATGGTTTTAGTAAGCTGCCAGCCAAGGTTAGCAGCCAGTGCTAACCAATTTGCCAGTTTTACAGGGAAGAACTTTTCCTGAACCAGATGGTTAATCTCTCTCAGGTCTTCATCTGTAATGCGCGGGTCTCCCAAAGCGCGTTGATGCAATTGAGCCAGTGTCTTTTTATTGGGTGAGGTTTCATGTTCCAGGCTGGTAACTGCGAGTTCAGAGATCTCCCATTCTGCAATAAGGCCTCTAGAGATCTCCTGAATGCTGCAGCCGAGTACTTCAGTTTCAGCCCTGATAGGATCGATATCCTGTTCACGAACTTTAACTTCGATATCGCTCATATGCAGGGCAGCGTGTTGCCATAGCATCCAGTTACCCACGCCATAAAACAGAGAAGCAAGGAAGGTTTCATCGATAAAGGGAGCTTTTCGGGCCCGTAACCATTGCGTTGCTTGGGTGGCCGCATGATGGCTCACCGCAATGCTGCGGAAATACATTTTCTGCGCAACGCTGGATGGGTTTATCTTTAGCGACTGAATCTCGCGGGCAACAGCGGAGATATTATCCAGACCAAGAGAACTTATCGCATGGTCGATCCCCGTGACTTTTGAATCTTTCTGCAGATGCATCTTTGATGCTTTACGAACTACATGCAGGCAGAGAACAGGATCAAACTTAATCGTATTGTTGATCTTATGAAGCGGGATATGTTCATCCTGGAGCTGGCGTTTAAGGCGACGGATGATGCTGTTGCGGACAGGCAATGGTCGGTCTTTTAGATATTCAACCCAAGCTTCTACACCGTATAGGATTTCCGACATTCAGCTGCCCTTATTATTCTTAACTGGCTGTGTTCAATTCTGCTGCTCTTCGATTGAGCATACAATATGTTTATAGCTGTTCCACCGTTGTTTGCTGATTGTGCCATCTTCTACCGCATTTTTCAGCGCACATCCGGGTTCTTTTTCATGTTTACAGTCCCTGAACTG
>JASBRM010000109.1 GCA_030149405.1 Neptuniibacter sp.
CAGTTAATCCGGAGACTATCATGGAGGATATAGAACAAATACCCGCTATGGCGTAATTTTTAACAGCGGGGTAATTACTTTTGATCTTGTTAAGAAAGTGCTTAAGCGGGATTAAATAGACAAGTAGTATTGCCATTAATCCTATAATGCCTTTTTGAACCATAGAGTTGAGGATTTCATTATGACTTGAACTACGGCCATCATCTGTACCTACTATGTGAGTCTGATAACGATCTTTAAACTCCCTTCTTAAAGATGCATTCTCTTCGTAGCTTAATCCAGTCAGAGGACTTTGCGTAAATCCTTCCCAAGCATGTTCCCAATAGATCAGACGAAGATTGGTAGACGTAACTCGATCAAAATTACCAAATGAGGTTAATTCATCAACGGTTGAATTTACCCTCTCTTCTATATTCTTTGAAAGCTTGTAACCAGCGACTCCCGTCACCCCACATAATAGACTTCCAATTAATAACGCTTTTACAAAATTAGTCGGAGAAATAAGTCTTAGAAAAATGATTCCGGTTATTAAAATTGCTAACCAAGCGCCACGAGTACCTGTTTGAGAAATTGCTATCAAACCCAATACCAGAGATAAAAGCGCTAATACTTTCCATTTCCGTTCCTGTTCTTCGAGAAAAGCAATAAGGCAGGTGAACACTAATAGTGACAAAGTATACGCAGATTCAAGAATGCCTATTCCAATATTCACTCTATTGTTATTCGTTGTGGCAAGCTCATAACAGGCAACCGCAAAAGCCATTGTACAAGCCAGCATTGCGCTTCTAAGCAACCATTTACCATTAATAGGGAATCGATAAAGGGCGATAAATGTGACTGCCATGATTAAAAACCTTGAAGGAGCATCCAGAGCTTCACCTTCACCGCTTTTTATGGCCAATGGAATAGCTGCAATAAAAACAAAAACCAAAGCAAACAGGAACGTCTTATCCATTCCCTGATAGCATTCTTTTGAAAAAAGCAGAGGGATGCTTAATAAAAATAAGAAAAGCAGAGGGCTTTGCCCTCCGTGAGGTATCCCAGGGGAAAAATAAACTGTGGCGTAAGCCAGGTTTACAAATAAAATTGCGTAAAGAGCTTTAAATTTGTTAGTAGAATCTAGTTGTAAGTTAAACATCTTACACACCAATCCGCTGATATAAATTAACATGCTGAGAAGCAAGAGCATCCCAGGTTAAGTTCAGTTTTTTTACAGAACCAGAGTTAAGGAGTTGCATTAAGTTTTTTGGCCATTCTTGCAATTTATTAATAGAAATTGCTTTTCCCATCTCATTGTTGATAAGTGGTGAAATACCACTGTTGGTTGAGATGAGCACGGGAACTCCTGCCGCATTTGCTTCAGCTATTACCATTCCAAACGGTTCTTTCCTCGCGGGGTGGATTAGAATGTCTATTTCAGCCAGAACATCTTCAGTTTTAGCCCAGCCTAAGAGCTCATAACTCTCTTCAGGCCAATTAGAAAAGAGATGAGCTACTTCATCTGATTTGGGACCTGCAACCAGAAATTTCAGGGCAGGGTTTTCTCTTCGTGCCTGCTCAACGGTTTGCACAGCAATATCTAATCCTTTGCGTTTCCATTCCCTTCCAATAAAACCAACAGTATGACCTTTCCGATTGGGTCTCAGGTTGTAAAAAGTTTCATCAACCCCTGGATAAGCAGGTTCACAGAGTTTGTTTTTTGCTTCAGGGTAGAGGTTAGCCAACTGCTCTGAGATCAGCAGTGAATTAGGCAGAACATGTTTGACCTGATCAGCACAGATCTCTCTTCGCTCCAGATAAGACCAGGTTTGTAGCCTAGGAGATAAACAATCCAGCACAGATTTTTTGCGATCCCCAATCGGAGGGCCATGGAAGGTAGTGACATGATGGCATGCCGTGCGTTCATGGCTATGAATTACCCAGCCAGAATAATCAGTGGTATCAAAATAGGCGCTGACTCGTTTTGAAAAGCGTAACATTGCCAGCCAACGGGGTTTTTGTCTTACGCTACCCAGTTCAACTACCTCAATTGATGGGTGGACCTCATCGAACTGTTTTTCACAAACAACTTTTACGTTTTGGCCTTGCTTGGCTAACGCATTGGTAAGTTCCCAAACATATCTCTCCATGCCACCAACATGACCATAGCGACGGACGATATGAATTGAGGAAGTTTGTTCAGACATTGGCTTAAGACTTGTGCTTATTATCGGACTTTTTAAGATCTGTGTAGTGCTTTTTACTGATTTCCAGGTCGAACATATCTTCCAGTTTCAGTTTTAGTCTGACCTTTTTATCTCGCTTGTTGAGCGTGTATCCCGGGTTAGGTTGAAAGTCCCATTCAGCTTCATTTTCAAGCCAGTCCTTCATGATTGCAGGGTGACTGCCTTTAAATGGGCGGATTACCGCGGTATCGATATCACCATAACCTGGGAACGGTGCCGGTTTGTGATCCCAGTATTTAGAAACCTGATTGATTTTTTCCTGCATCTTGGCAACGTTTCTGACATGACCGTAGTGGTAAACGTTACCTCCGGCATGAACAGCTTTTGGGTATCGGCCCTGCTTATTTTTATCCAGAACCACGAAGAACAAACCGTCTGGTGCAATGCTGCGAATAGAGTTCCTGATAATTCTGGGCGCTCTTCTATAACCCGAGATACCGACCTGATCCGGTCGTCCATAGAAATGATAAAAATCAAAATAGAACGCTTCCACTTCCGGGTCATCAAGGAACTTTTCCATATTGCCCCGGATAGTGTCTAGCTCGTCTTCGTGAAGTACTTCATCACCTTCAATGTAGAGAGCCCAGTCGCCGGTACAGTTAAAGTGGGCGATCATTTTTTGTTGACCATAGACATAGCCTCTATCCTGCATTTTATCATTCCAGGAGGTATGAATAATGCGGATTTTCGGGTCACTGATCTCTTTAATTAACTCTTCGGTATTATCGTCACAATTACCTAAAGCAATGATGAATTCATCACAGATCGGCAAGGCAGAGCGGATGCTTTCCACAAAGGGGTATCCAAGGGTGGCACCGTTTTTTAAGAAGGTAAATCCACTGACTTTCAAGCTATGCTCCTGTGCCTAGCAGTTATTGGCTTTATACAGAGCCTGATCGCCATCGGGCTGTGTTTTAAATCTTTTATGAACCCACATATATTGAGTGGGCGCCTTTCGTACACCGCGTTCAATTGCCAGATTCATAATCTTTGCATCTTCTATTTCGTTGCCACTAGGGAAGCCTTCGACTTCGGCAATTTCCACAATGTAGCCTGAATCATCTTCTTTTCGGCGCTGGTAAAGGGCCAGAATTGGAGAGTTATTAAACCGCACCATTTTCGTTGTAGCGGTGATAGTAGCAGCAGTTTTACCGAAGAACGGTACAAAAATTGAGTTCTTTCTACCAAAGTCCTGATCAGGACCATACCAGACCACTTCATTTTGTTTCAGTGACCTCACTATTTCTCGTAACTCTTTACGTTCAACCGGCTTGCTGTAACTGATGCGCCCTGTACGAATGGTTTCTTCCATCAGGGGGTTATTATGACGCCTGTACATGGTCACCAGAGTTGGAACTTTTGAGGCTGCTAACATGGCACCAAGGTCGGTATGTGAATAGTGGGCGCCCAGCAAAATGATACCGCGGTTCTCTTCTAACGCTTTTTCAAGCAGTTCAAATCCAATAAATTCAGTACGCTTTTGTAATGCTTTATGGTTGCCCCAAAATGTCCAGGACGACTCAATAACGCCGATACCATTATCGTAGAATACGTCTTTTACAAACTGTGCTTGTTCTTCTGCTGATAATTCTGGAAAGCAGTGTTTTACATTGGCTTCAGTAACTCGTCTGCGTTTTGGAATCAGGTGGTAGAGAATATATCCAATGGCTCGACCAACTCTGAGGCCGGCCTTAAAAGGCAAGGCAGCAAGAAGCTTAAGGAAAGCAATACCTATCCAGGTAGGCCAATACTTAGGGGCGTAAAAATTTGTATCTTGGTTCACTTGGTATCGCTGTTGATGATAAAACTGGGGCAGATTATACCTGTCGGCAGCTATATCAGCCAGTTAAGCGGTTGGGGCATGGCTAAGAGCAGGTTACAATATGTGTTTAATATATGTGTGAAGATCTATAGATGAAAGATCAGGCCTCAAATTCTGGCACTGGAATTAACATTTACCTGCGATTGCTGACTTATGTGCGTCCTTATTGGGTCGCGTTTCTGATAGGTATTATCGGCTTTATTATCTATGCTGCGACCCAGACCGGTTTTGCAGCGCTGATGGAATACCTGGTAGATGCCATTGGTGAGAAAAAAGAAGACGCCTATATCTATGGCCCGTTGGCTTTGATGGCTATTGCGTTTTTCAGAGGTCTTGGCACATTCACGGGTAACTATTTCACGGCTTATGTGGCCCGAAATGTCGTTCACCAATTACGAATTGTCATGTTTGAACGTCTGCTGCTTGTACCTTATCAGTATTTTCATGACATGGCTTCAGGCCATATCCTTTCGAAAATTTCCTACAATGTTGAGCAAGTCACAACCGCAGCTACGGACTCTTTAAAAATAGCCGTCCGTGAAGGAGCCACGGTTATTGGACTGTTAATTTACCTGCTCTACCTTAACTGGCAGCTGACTTTGATCTTCGCAGCAGTCTCGCCTGTTATTGCTTTGGTTGTGGTTGTTGCATCAAAACGATTCCGTAGACTGGGCCATCGTATTCAGGATTCTATGGGTGAAGTAACCCATGTGGCTTCAGAAAATGTGCAAGCGGTGCAGGTCGTTAGGGTATTTGGAGGTAGTAAAACCGAGAAACAACGCTTTTTTGAGGCGAGCCTTTCGAATAAAAAGCAAAGCCTGAAGATGGCTGCTACCGAAGCATTGAGTACCCCAATTGTGCAAATGATTGTTTCGGGAGCTTTAGCATTACTGATCTTTTTTGCCCTGCATCCTGTTATGAATACCGGTATGAGTGCCGGTGAGTTTATTGCATTTATCACGGCAGCGGGCCTGATTGCTAAACCATTAAGGTCATTAACTGAGGTTAATGGTGCCATTCAGCGGGGTATAGCGGCGGCCCAAAGTATCTTCGAGCTTATTGATGAGCCGATAGAAGATAACAAAGGTAAGCTTGAGGCTTCAGGGGTTAGTGGGAAGATTGAGATCAAAAACCTTAATTTCTCCTATATTGCGGATAAGCCAGTCATTCAGGCTATGAACTTAGCTGTTCAGCCAGGGCAAACAGTGGCGCTTGTGGGTAAGTCGGGTAGTGGTAAATCTACCCTGGCAAATTTGCTACCCCGCTTTTACGAGCCGCAATCGGGTGAGATTCTTCTGGATGGCCATTCCATCCGGGATTATGAACTGAGTAGTCTCAGAGATCAGATTGCTTTGGTAACTCAAAACGTTGTCCTGTTTGCTGGGACTATACGAGACAACATCGCTTATGGCGCGATGCAGGAGCATACTGAGGAAGAGATTCTGGCAGCAGCCGAAGCTGCCCATGTCATGGAGTTTGTTTCTCGTTTACCTGACGGTCTTGATACCGAAATTGGCGAAAAGGGCACCAAGCTTTCTGGTGGCCAAAGACAGCGTATCGCGATTGCCCGTGCAATTTTAAAGAACGCACCAGTATTGATTCTGGATGAGGCAACTTCAGCATTGGATACTGAATCTGAGCGTCATATCCAATCGGCAATGGAAAATGTAATGCAGGGTAGAACGACGCTGGTCATCGCGCATCGTTTGTCCACGATTGAATCGGCTGATCAAATTGTAGTGATGGATCAGGGCAGTATCGTTGAACAAGGCCGCCATGCAGAACTGTTACAGAAAAATGGGGCTTATTCAGCACTTTATAATATGCAATTCACTGAAGTTGAAAACGAAGCCGGTCAAACAAAAGAGCAATCAGAAGTGCCAACAGAAAAGACAGCAGGGGAGTCAGCTAAATGAAGATCAATATGCCACGCTTTGATAAAGCACAGGTGTTAGTGGTTGGTGACCTGATGCTGGATCGCTATTGGCATGGTCCGACTTCCAGAATTTCGCCTGAAGCCCCAGTGCCTGTTGTCAAAGTTGATCAGCAGGAAGATCGTCCTGGTGGTGCAGCAAACGTAGCCCTCAACGTTACGGCTCTAGGGGCTGGTATTTCCCTTGTGGGATTGGTCGGTGAGGACGATGCAGGTAAAGCGCTGGAAAAACAGCTGAGCTCTGCCCGGGTGAATTGTGCTTTTTCATTGACGGATCAGGAGCCGACTATCACCAAGTTGCGTGTTATCAGTCGGCAGCAACAGTTAATTCGTTTGGATTTCGAAGAGTCTTTTTCACATGACTACAGCTCTCGCGTATTGGAGGCCACCAAACCTCTGCTTGAGAATGTAGGTGTGTTGGTGCTTTCTGACTATGGAAAGGGAACATTGAGTGACTGCCAGGTGTTGATCCAAAGCGCGAAAGAGCAGAATGTTCCTGTGTTGGTTGATCCTAAAGGCAGTGACTTCAGTCGTTATCGCGGGGCAACCTTGCTGACTCCAAATCTTTCTGAGTTCGAAGCTATTGTTGGCAAAAGCGATTCAGAAGAAGAGTTGGTCTCCAAAGGTCAGAAGTTGGCAGAAGAGCTTGAGTTGGATGCTCTTCTGGTAACCCGAAGTGAACAAGGCATGACGCTTATTCAACCTGGTGCTGAAGAATTACACTTTCCTGCCAGAGCACGTGAAGTGTTTGATGTCACTGGTGCTGGAGATACGGTTATTTCTACACTGGCATCAGCGCTTGCAGCAGGGGAAGATCTAGCCAATGCGGTAGCGTTATCAAATATCGCTGCAAGTATCGTTGTAGGTAAGTTGGGAACTGCGGCGATCAGTGCACCTGAACTACGTCGTGAAGTAAGCAAGGAACAGGGTGCCGAACGTGGAGTGGTGACTGAGGAACAGTTGTTAGTCGCGTTGGCTGATGCGCGTGCAGCTGGAGAATCTATCGTATTTACCAACGGCTGTTTTGATATTCTGCATGCGGGTCATGTAGGTTATCTTGAGCAAGCTCGTGCTCAGGGCGACCGACTTGTATTGGCTATCAATAGTGATGAGTCGGTCAGTCGCCTGAAAGGCCCTGGGCGACCAATCAATCCAGTTGAGCGCCGAATGGCGGTGCTATCAGGTCTTGAAGCCGTGGATTGGGTTCTATACTTCACTGAGGATACCCCAGAACGATTACTTGAGCAGGTCCGCCCTGATGTGCTGGTTAAAGGTGGCGATTATGGAATTGAGGGCGTTGTCGGGGGAGAATTTGTTCGCAGCTATGGTGGCGAGGTAAAGGTACTTTCTTTCCTCGATAACTGCTCCACCACTGCGATTGTAGAGAAAATTCAGAGCAAAGAGGATTAACGTCTTTGCTTGTTTCTTTGTATACCTAGAATCTAAGGTTTACAGATATGTAAGCCTTTTTCCCTTCTCTGAACGTTGGCTGATAGTAACGATCTTTCCAGCGGTAATATCGATTGCCGTTATAAACGAATACGCGACTGCCCTTAGGTATCACATAAATTACATCAGGTTTGAAGCGGCGTTTATGTTTTTTAGGAGCCCAATAGATATGAGAACTCCTTATATTGGGTGAATAGTCAGGAAAACGGTTAAATACAGGGTTCTGTTTATAACGTTTGTATGAATGGAAAATATAATCGCTATTGCTGGCTTTATGGCCTACATGGAATCTCATCGGGTCGGCAAAAGTTACAGCAGGGAAGATTAAGCCCAGGCACATCAAAGTGGCTAAGAGGTTTCTTACGGACCGATTCATGTCAGGTCTCCTCCGGTTGATTTACCCGGCTATCTGAAAAATAGTTTCAGTAGGGTATGCCTACCATTATAGAGTTAAGACCTGAATCGAGCCTGAAAGCTCTTTAGTTGTATCCGTAATCTTTGTCCAGACTAGAGTTGGGCAATAGTAGCTTCAGCCAGTTTTATATTGCTTGTTAAATGGGCTGGGTTAATGGTGCCAACAATGGCTGAGGTAACGCCAGGGTGGGCGAAAATAAACTCGAAGCTGGCTTGGACCGGGTCGACATCAGCATCTTTACAGATATGTCCTGAGGCCAAAGCCTTTTTGAGCAAGATAGCTTTGTTCTTCTCAGCGGCGTAATCCAGAACGGCCTGTTCGTCCCTATGTTCGAGGTTGTATGTCACCATGGCACAGTCTGATTTTTCCAGTGCCAGCAAACCACCTGCAACAGTTTTAGTGGACATGCCCGTTGCTCGGATCTTGCCCTGCTTTTTTAACTCTTCCAGCAACTCAAGAATGCCGTATCGTTTAATGATATCAACGTCATTACCATCCGAATGCACCAATAGCATATCGATATAGTCTGTATTCAGGCGTTGCAGACTGCGTTCTACACTGAATCGGACATGTTCCGGGGTAAAGTTGAAACTGGATTCTCCCGTATCATTGTCAAATTCTTCACCGACCTTTGAGCAGATGATCCAATCCTGCCTTTGGCCTTGTAACAAAACGCCAAGGCGTTCCTCGCTACGGCCGTAGGCGGGAGCGGTATCAATCAAGTTGATTCCCAGATCTTTAGCCAATGCGATCAGTTTTCCGGCTTCCCGATCATCTGGGATAGTGAACCCTGTGGGATATTTAACACCCTTATCCCGGCCCAGTTTGACCGTTCCCAAACCAATAGGGGAGATCTCTATTCCAGTATCTGCAACCTGACGTAAGTTCAAAACATAGTCTCCCAAAGTGGTTTTGCAGTTTCAGGTTTGGGGAATGCATTCAAAACAGATAGATCTGTTGTACTTTCACTTCTTTGGCATAATGGCAGTACCTGATCCGATAGATCAGGAGACAATGCAAGTTTTGTAGGCCAGGCAACAATACAATTGCCAACCTGTTGCGCAAAGGCCGAGTCTGGCCGGACCAGAGAAGACTGCATTGGCTCGGCACGGTCGACATGGAATGTTTGCCACTGAGCATTGTCCAAGTCCACCCAGGGCAATAGCTTAGATATTGCCTGTCTGGCAAACCTGATCTGTTCTTCCCGCGAGCGATCTACACCCGTTTCGGCAACATCACCGCCCAGATACCAGACCTGTTTCCCATCGTCACAAGGATGAGTCGTGATTGTGGCAACGGGTTTACTACCCGTGCCTATGCAATGAGCAAAAGTCGGAAGCTTTAAGTCATGTTTAACCATGACCATGTGCAGTGGCCTACGTTGCATTTCCGGTTGTGAGATTTCCAGCTTTTCGGCCAGCGTTTCAAACCCTTCGCCAGAAGTGATAACCACCTGTTTGGGTTCAATGCTTAAGTTTTGTTCTGGGAAAACGAGTGATTTTATGCGGCCGTCTGAGATTTCTGTTTCAGCTTCTAAGAGATCAGCCTTAAAAATATTATCTTCCACAGGCTTTCTTAAGGCATCGATCAGGGTTGGAACGTTAAGTACCAACTCGCTTAAACGATAAAGAGAACCTTTAAAGGCTTTATCTTTGAAAACAGCTGGACGATCCTTTTTGGCGACTTCTTCAACACGGCCGCGAAACGCTTTTGTGGCAAAGAAGGTTGTCATCTTTGAGCCAAGAGAGCCCTTTGACCACATAAAATGAGCATCTGAAAGTATCTCTACATCAGATAGATCCAGTTCACCCTGACCTTGCAGGCAGTTGCGCCAGCGCTGGGGCATCTCTTTGATGGTATTCGACGCCTGAGTGAGCACCCCATTCAGAGCGTATTTAGTTCCGCCGTGGATAATGCCTTGAGAGCGAATAGTCTGGCCGCCACCTAGCGTGTCTTTTTCCAAAAGAACCGCATTTAAACCGTCCTTGATTGCACGGTTTAGCAACCAAAGGCCGGCAATACCGCCACCTACAATAAGCAGATCAATCTTTACTGTCTTCATGGGGCCATATTATAAGCCTGGGGGCATACATGAACCAGTGATATACTGCGCACATCAAAGTTTTACTGATTTCAGATCTATGAACCGTCCTTTATATACCGCGCTATTTTATCTTGCTCTACCCGTTATCCTGTTGCGACTGTGGTGGCGTGGTATTAAAGCACCAGCGTACAGGCGGCGCTGGCAAGAGCGTTTGGGCTTTTTCAAGGCACCTGAACTGGATCGCCCCCTATGGATTCATGCGGTATCAGTGGGTGAGACCCTGGCGATAGTGCCGCTGGTTAAAATGATTCAGGCTCGCCATCCGGAAATACCCATTGTGATGACCACGATGACGCCAACGGGTGCCGAGCGTGTTGAGGCGACTTTTGGTGATTCGGTGACACATTTATACTGCCCGTACGACCTGCCTTGTGCACTGAAGCGTTTCCTGAATAAAGTTAACCCACGAGCCTGCGTGATTGTAGAAACTGAGCTATGGCCAAACCTGGTGAACAGCTGTTCTCAGGAAAACATTCCAGTTCTAGTAGCTAATGCGCGATTGTCTGAACGATCCGCTAAGGGGTATGCCCGTTTCGGAAAAATGGCAGAGCAGATGCTCAAACAGATCAGTAAGGTGGCTGTTCAGAACGCTACAGATGGTCAACGCTTTCTCGATCTTGGGTTGCCAGCATCGGCAATGGAGGTCACTG
>JASBRM010000112.1 GCA_030149405.1 Neptuniibacter sp.
AGTATCATTGAAGTAATGGCTGTAGAACCAGATCAGCATATCCTTAGCAACTTTAGGGTAGCTGTTGCTCAGGCTGACCGGGCCAAACATATACCTGACCTCAGGATGTTTACGCAGGTAGGCTCCGATGCCATACCAGAGGTAATCCAGGCTGCGTTTGCCCCAGTACTTCGGCTGTACAAAGCTGCGGCCTAACTCAATGCCCTGTTCAAAATAGGGTTGCATCTGCTCGCTGTATTTGAACAGGGTGGCACTGTAAAGCTGATCATTTGGGTTACCATCCAATTTCCCTGCTTCGGCCAATCGATAGGCACCTGCAATTTCTAATTCTTCCTCATCCCACAAGATCAGATGACGATAGGTATGATCGTAAAGATCCAGATCTTTTTTATCACCGGTTCCTTCACCCACGCAGCGGAATGCAATCTCCCTGAGGCGGCCGATTTCCTGAATAACTGCAGATTCAGCTTTGTAATCAAACAGGTAGATTTTTTTACCGTCAGAGGTTTCACCCAGAAGTTCAGAATCCCGCAGTTCTTGTTTAAGAACCTGTCTGTCCTGAGGGTGGGCGATGGTTTTTTCGGTAATAAAAAGAGGTTTACGGTTTTTTGCGATACGGTAAAGGTGCTTCTTAAGCAGTTTTGCTTTCTCAGTTGTAGAAACGGGTACCGCATCAATCTGACTGAACGGGATGGGTTCGCCTACGCGCATTGGAATGGTCACGGAATGTTTGTTGAACATCTCACGTGCCAGCATTACGGTGGACAAGGCTTTGTTAATGTAAGAAACACTGTAGAACAGAGAAGAGTTCTTGCCGCCGATAAATATAGGCTGCACCGGCGCGTTGGCTTTGCGTGCAAAGCGGATAAAACCACTGTTCCACTTATTGTCTTTGATCCCGGTTAATCCGGCCCGTGAAACCTCGCCAGCAGGGAAAACAATTACTGCCTGTTCCTGATGCAAGGCATCAACAATTCTGGCGATATCGCGTTTTCGAGTGCTTTTTCCCAGATTATCAACGGGCAGGAAAAGGTTTTGAATAGGGTCGAAGTTCATCAATACATCGTTAGCCACGATTTTTACGTCGCGACGCACCTCACCAACCATCTTCAGAAGAGCCAGACCATCCAGAGCTCCGAGAGGGTGATTGGCAATGATCACAACACGCCCGGATGAGGGAATATTACTGCGATCACGGTTGCTGATGCTGTAGCCAAAATTGAAGTATTCCAGGACTCTGTCAATGAATTCGAAACCTTTAGCGTCCCGGTTTTGATCAAGGAAACTGTTGATTTCATTTTCATGGACCAGCTTACGCAACATATACAACGCAGAGCGTTTAAAAGGCGCAGGCTTATCGACAAAAGCTGGATATTTGCTGACCAGAGCCTTTTCTACGTTAATAGTTGGCTCTTTAATGACGAGGGTATTTTCACGTGTGTTCATAACGTGAAAAATATATGAGGATTTTGTTACTCAGCTTTGACGGTTGCTTTACAGTTTTGTGAATACGAGAAACGGCTTAAGGAAGGTGCGAATAAGTCTATAGCAACTCAGCGAGACCTTAAATGTGCAGATGTAGGGTAGGTTTCACAGATTATGACCGTAGCCCTTATCAAGAAATCTCTTCCTTAACGACTCACATCATTTTCATTGAGCACTTTGTCCCACGGATCGTTATCTTCAGGGCGGCGACCTTTACTTTTTCGGCGATCACTTTTACCAGGTTCGAAACGAATCTCCTCACGTCTGTCCCTATGAGTTCTTCGATCTGTACCTGATCTTCTGTTTCTACCTTCGAAATTACCCACCGTAATACCCCTTAGTAACTGTTTGCGGCTGGAGAACTGAGAAGATCAACCAAGATTGGATGAGGAAGAGAGTGACCATCTCAGTGCTCCAGTATCTCGCACACCTATAGAATAGCAAATTTAAATACATTTACATTTGAGCCATGGAATATATACTTATACTGTATATAAAAACAGTGTTTTATTTGGTCAGATATAACCATGCCCCGTAAGATTATCCATTGTGACTGTGATTGTTTTTTTGCGGCAGTTGAAATGCGGGATGATCCCTCCCTGGCATCCATTCCAATGGCCGTTGGCGGTAGTGCTGATAGGAGAGGTGTAATTTCCACCTGTAACTATCAGGCTCGTGAATATGGCGTCCGCTCTGCCATGTCCACGGCACATGCTTTGAGATTGTGCCCTGATCTTAAAGTCATATCGGGCAATATGAGCAAATACAAAGAAGTATCTCAGCAAATCATGCAGATTTTCAGGGAATACACCGACATCATCGAACCCCTTTCACTGGATGAAGCCTTTCTTGATTTAACCGATAGCCAACACTTACATGGTAGTGCGACATTAGTTGCGCAAGAGATTCGTCAGCGGGTTAAAAAGGAAGTGGGGATTACAGTTTCTGCCGGCGTGGCCCCAAATAAGTTCCTCGCGAAAATTGCCAGTGACTGGGAAAAACCAGATGGCCTGTTTGTAATAAAGCCGGATCAGGTCGCTGATTTTCTCCTAGATTTGGAAGTGGATAAGATTTCCGGGGTAGGGGAGAAAACAGCAGAAAGGCTAGAACGTTTTGGCGTTAAAACCTGTGGTGATTTGCAGCGAAAAACTCAGGCCGACTTGTTAGAGCATTTTGGTAAGTTTGGGCAACGCCTGTTTGAGCTGGCCAGAGGGATCGATAACCGACCGGTACGCATTAGCAGAACCCGAAAGTCTGTGAGTGTCGAACACACTTATGCTCAGGACCTGTCAGATCTTGAACGCTGTATAGAACAACTACCTGTGTTGATCACAGAATTGAATCAGCGTTACGAAAGAAATAAACATCACGGGGAAATCGCTGGGGTTGTGGTTAAGGTTAAATTCCACGATTTTGTACAAACGACTGCAGAGCACGCGGTTAAAAGCCCTGGAACAGAACATTTCCGTCAGTTACTGATTGATGCTTACAGTCGTGGCAACCGACCTGTACGGCTGATTGGGGTGGGGTATCGTTTAAAATCCGAAGCTCAGGGTCAGCCGGAGCAGCTAAACTTAATTTAGACTCAGGGTTAATAATTTAGGACTGCATATTATGAGCGCACCGGTCAGTGTGGAAATGGATAGCCTCAGATTAAGAGTAGCTGCGTTCACCCCAGAATATGAACAGGG
>JASBRM010000115.1 GCA_030149405.1 Neptuniibacter sp.
CAGTGTTGAATATATTCTCTCTGCAAACTACGAAGAAAATGACGGTTACCAATTCTTCGATGATGGCATGCTAAACCGTGCAATCAATCTGACAGGAACGGCCACACCTTCTTTAACTGACACTATTACTTTCAATTTAGGAGTCAGTGACGGTAGAGTAAATATTGGCCAGGCAGATGATCTTGATAACCTATTCTCTCCGCGCGAACACTCTACTAATTATCAGCATCTGAGCTGGACCCATATAGTCGATGAAAGCAATGAAATTAAACTCAATTTCACACACAACTACGTCGATCTAGATACTCCAAAAGCGCCTGTTGCAGAGGTCTTGGCTATAGAACTAGGTGTAGATCTGGCCGTAGCTGAATTTGCCCTACAATTTGACCCAACATTTATTCCTTTAGCAGGTACTGAACAATATATCGGTACTGAGCACGGCGTCACCGAGCTGTACGATATAGAACTACAACACTCCATAGATAATAGTTCTGAAATAAAATCCGTTTGGGGCATAGGCTACAGAACTGAATCTGCCGAAAGTGAAGTCCTGCTATCAGGCCTTGGTAAAGTGAAAGCTGATAAATGGAGGCTGTTCGGCAACACACAATGGCAACCGAATTCAAAACTTACCTTTAACCTCGGGGGTATGTTTGAAAAAAGTAATCTTGCTAATACGCGATTTTCTCCACGTATAGCCGCGAACTATGCGATCTCAAACTCCTTATCGGTCCGTACTGCTGTAACTCAGGCTTATCGAACGCCCTCTTTACTGGAAAAAAACAGTAACGCGATATTCTTCGATAACACTGGAAACCCTTGGGATATTGTTACCCAGCCAGATCCAAATCTGAAACCTGAAAAGCTTACGTCTTATGAGTTGGGTTTATTTAAACTCTGGCCTGACAGTAAGAGTCATCTTGATATCAGAATTTTCAATGAACAAATTTCTGGAGCTATTGATGATAAATTCGAGGTTGGCACTGGTGATGTAGATGATCGGTCACGCAGGGCTTCAAACACCGCTTTCTGGAGAAACGTAGGTGCTGAATTACAAGCCGCTTACAGGCCAACCGCTGCTTCGTTGTTACTCTTCAACTATGGTTACAATAATGTAAAGGGTGAGCGAGACCGTGGTACTCGAGGCATTGACAGCCTAGACGATGCTGGCAGCCCACCATCAGCACGAAGCCCACTTCATACGGCTTCGATGCTGCTTACATCAGAAATTGAGTCAGGCACGTATGCAAGCCTGGGCCAATACTTCATGAGTTCAGTCAATTGGCTAGAAGGGGGTTATCGCTCTACTTTCCAGAGAACTGATTTTGTATTGGCTAAAGAGTTCCAGCTCAGCTACAACTCGTCACTGGAAACCAAGCTGGTTGTGCAGAACTTGTTTGATAGTGAATACGAGGATTTTTATCCATATAACATCTTTGACCGGAGAACGTTTCTTCAACTGAAACTCTCGTACTAAATACATTAAAACTGCAATGGATTGTAGAAGTGTGCAGAAAGCAGAAAACTGAACGACAGAACAATATAAGGAGATTCACCCATTTTATCGGGTGGGTTCTGTTGTGCCTTACTGTCTCCGTTAAAGCAGATACACTCATAGTATTAAGTAGCGATCTAGGCTCCTACCGTGAAGTTGCATCTTCTCTTTCATCACACATTGAAACCCCCAGTAAAACCATTTTGTTGGGGGAATATACATCTGATAGCTCCAGTTCATCGTTTCAGGAAGTGGTTGCTGTTGGCTCTAAAGCTGCTGCCTATTTATTTGTAGAGCTTCCAGAACATCAGAAGCTCTACGCAACCTTTCTACCCCGACAAACCTATCAAGCACTTCTGGAAAAGCATAAAGCGCATCCCAGAACTAAATTAAGAAACATCTCCGCGGTTTATCTTGATCAACCTTATACTCGCCAGCTGTCTTTAGCTCGTCTAATTGCCCCCGAAGCAACAAATGTCGCAACCGCTTTAGGGCCAAACTCGCAAAAAGATTTGGGACTACTTACCGCCGCGGCCAAAAAAAATAACTTCACTCTACTTTACGAAACACTCAACGAATCTGACAGTCCTATCCAAAAGCTACAGCCTCTGATCCGCAATGCAAATATATTTCTAACGCTGCCAGATAAATCAGTGTTTAACCGAACTACGGCAAAGTGGATTCTGTATATTTCTTTCAGACAGAAAATACCCCTAATTGGTTTTTCAAAAAAATATGTTGATGCCGGTGCCCTAGCCGCTGTTTTTTCGACTCCAAAGCAGATTGGGCAACAAACTGCTGAACTGATCAAAAAAACAGAGTTGAAAAAAGCATTACCAAAAGCTGAACACCCCAAATACTTCTCTATTGCGACTAATCCCAAAGCAGCCAAAGCCTTAAAGATTAATATTCCCTCCAGCGACTCACTGACACAGAAATTGCGGGAGCTGGAAGAATGAAATTTCTGACTCTGGGCATCCGGCAGCGAGTCTTGATTATCACGCTGCTTCCCCTATTGATGATCACCTTTATATTAGGTGGTTACTTCATCAAAACACGTTTGGACGATGCTCAGTCTGCCTTGATGGAAAAAGGGCACACAATGAGCAGAATGATGGCCTCTTCTGCTGAATTTGGCATGCTGATTGGGAATACCGAAATACTGACGGGCATCATCAGGTCAGCCATAAGAACAGATAATGAAGTGGTTGACGTTATATTCCTTGATCCTTCATTTGTAATTCTAGCTAGGGGCGTTAATGACGCCCCAGACTTGGAAAAGGATGCGGGCTACCCGCTGGTTAAAGACAAAAAAATTCATTTTCTTAACCCCATATTAGCAACAGGGGTGGATTTTACTGATAACCCGGATTTGGAAGGCGAAATCTCAGAGCCTGAATTTTTAGGATGGGTAGTGATCATCCTGTCTCAAGAACCGACCCAGCAAAGACAATTAGAGATTTTCAATAAAGGAATATTCCTTGCCCTATTGGGTTTAATTATCACTTTCCTTTTCGCAACACGGTTTGGCAAACGAATAACCAACCCAATTTTAGGTCTTACCCATGTGGTTGAGATGCTGCAGAAAGGGCATCTTGAAACAAGAGCCAGTACTTCCAGTACCGGTGAGCTTAGAACTCTTGCGCAAGGTATCAATAAACTTGCGCAACGTGTCCACGAATCTAACCAGACGCTCGAAAGCCGGGTTGAAAAAGCGACAATGAGATTGCGCTCAACTCTGGTTCATTTAGAGAAACAAAACCAGGCATTAGATCGCGCTAAAAAGCATGCCGATTTGGCAAACCTGGCAAAAGATGAATTCCTTGCTCGCATGAGTCATGAGTTAAGAACTCCACTGACATCCGTTTCCGGTTTCAGCAGACTATTAGGGCAAACTGATCTTAAAAATGAGCAGAAAGAATATACACGTATTATAAATTTAACCTCTGATCTCCTACTGTCGATCATCGACGATATTCTGGATTTCTCTAAGCTTGAATCAAACGCCATAGAGCTAGAATCAATTCCCTTTGAGTTCGAAAGTGCTGTCATTGATGTCCTCGAAATGCAAACCGCAACGGCTCTAGACAAGGGCATAGAACTTATCCCGTTTATTTCACCAAACACACCAAACAACCTATTGGGTGATCCTGTCCGCGTTAAACAGATCCTCACTAATCTTGTCAGCAACGCTGTAAAATTTACTGAGTCGGGTCAGGTTGTCGTCAAGGTTGATACAACGGAGCTAACGGGAAATCAATGTACTCTTAAAATAGAAGTGACGGACACAGGAACTGGTATTCCTCCTGAAAGGCTGGAAAATCTTTTTAAAGCATTTGGTCAGGCAGATACGTCGATTACACGTAAATATGGTGGCTCTGGCTTAGGGTTAGTGATTGCCAAAAAGCTAACTAAACTGATGGGCGGCTTTATTAAACTCAACAGCCAGGAAGGAGTAGGTACAGAAGTACAGATACAAATTCCCTTCGCTATTGATACATCAACACCACTTACCCCTGAGAAGCGTCTTGATAATGTAATCCTCTATGATTCACACGAAGATTCTAGTGAAGGGCTCAACGCACAGCTGGAAAAAATAGCCCAGAATGTCGTTACAGTAAAAAATGAAAAAGAGTTGTTTGAAGTTGCTATTACAAGAAAAAACTACCCCATTATTTGGGGTTTAAATCCAGAACAAGTATCGGCCGAAACGATTCACACCGTTCGCCAGCTAATTGCTTCAACAAACTCTTCAGTGGTCGTTCTCAGCGCGAAACCTCTTCCATTGGTCAATACCGATAGACTTATCCAATTACGTAAGCCCGCAAGAACCCGGCTTTTACAGAATTCTTTAACGCCAGAATCTTATAAACTACCAGAACAACTCCAATCGCATGACCTGCATATCGGAGCTGATATAAAAGTACTTATCGCTGAAGACAATGATTTCAACCGACTGCTCATAAGACGAATCCTGGAAAAAGCAGGATGCCAAGTGTACGAAGCTGCAACCGGTGAAGAAGCTGTTCGCCAATCCTTAAAGGTTGAGCCTGACGTCATATTGATGGATGTTCATATGCCCGTTATGGATGGTATAGAAGCAACTCAGAAAATCCGTCTCTCTCAACATAACATCCCAATTCTTGCTTTAACCGCCAATGTTGTTTCCAGCGAACATCAACGTCTGATAGCCGCTGGTGTCAATCGAGTGCTACTTAAACCAATCAATGATCAAGAACTCTGTTATACAATTAATCAGTACACCACAGATGCTGCATTTGAGCTGCCTGAAAGATTGCCACAAAGTGAAAACCAACTTGAAAAATACGATATTCAGCACTCAGAACTTAACGATGAACTGAATAAACAACTAGATGCTATCAATGAAGGCTTTGATGCTCAGGACTTTAAAAAAATGCGCCACCATTGTCATCAATTAAACGGATTAACTGGGCTCTACGACATCCCTGAAATTGAAGCTAGCGGTCACAATTTGCATGAAGCTTTAGTTAAACAAGATATTAAACAAACCTGGAAAGCTCTGTGGCAGCTAAAACGCCTGATCAATCACGAAACAGAAGAATTAGAAGAACTTTGAGGCAGGTTCGGATTTAATCAAACCTTCTAAACCATTCGAGACTTCTTTGATTCTGGCAATTCCACGCCGGTCGAAAATACCACCATCCAGCCCTTCTCCTGAAGGTTTCAGGCTTTCATCGCCGTAAGCAATGAGCAAACACTGCTCTCGTACTTTTTCCAATTCAGGGTCATGGTTAATGGGCAATGACAGGAACATTTCCCATCGCTCGATCGAAGCCTTCTTATCGATCACATCCATCAATAAACGTAAAATCTCTTTTCTTGAGGGTCTGTAAGTAGGAGGCCTGCCAAGTGCAAATGCCAAGGCCACGGCAAGCAAAACAAAAAAGCTTAAAACAAAAACAAATACAAATTCCATATTCTCAATGTAGCATCATATTAAAATCATACTCTGCTAAACGGCGAGCGGCTTTGTCGACTTCCTCTGCAAATTCGGCTTCAACCTTTGCCATCTCTTTTTTATATGTCCATTGTTTCTGTCTAGTTAACTTCTTCCAATCGTCCTTAATAGGTATATGCTCAGTGCGCTTATAGACTTCGTAAATTACTGAAAAATCGGCATGCTGTAACAACTGAGGTGCTAAAGATTCAAGCAAAGCTGTCAGCCTCATACACGCTTCTGTATAGGTAAGCTTTTCGTCATTACCTACTGCTCGTGAAATAACATGAATACTCTCGATCAGATAGTCACGTTGTTCATCATAACGCTTCTGTGCCTTTGCGATTTGTTGCTTTTGTTCATCACGCGTGTCTTTTATCAACTTGGAATGGCGACGAATATAAAAAAGTGCAATTACACTGATTACTATACAAAGAAGAATTAAAAGATAGATTAGTTCTTGAGACATACTGACAATTACCCGATAACTTTAAATATCAACTCTAGACAACAGATAGTTATGAAAATTCTAAATGGGCCGCCCAGTGTAGGCGAAATGATTAAAGAATTATACCTGTTACCTACAGGGTTAAGTTCTGAAGAAGCGGCAAAAATGTGCGAAATGGATACAGAGCTTTTTGAGGATATTCTCACTGGCGAAGCCGAGATTGGTTATGAACTTGCTTATAAACTATCAAAAGGGTTTAACACAACACATAATTTTTGGCTGAATATTCAAAGGGATTATCAGAGCTTTCAGGTGAAGTAGCCTTTTGCATTTCGGATAGACCTCTAGCTGTAAAGGAAAGTCACCATCCTTTTCCAACACCCCCCAGTCCCGTCATTCCTGCGCAGGCAAGGATCTGGGTTGTGAAGTGAGGAGTTGGGTGAGTGATAGCCAACAATAGCCTTCTGATAGTGCATGCAGTGAGATAACCTACATTGATCGCAAGCATGCTTGCGCCCCTTCGGGTGCTGTTGTAAACAACAGCCTCTAACACTCGTTCCTTTGGAACAGAATGTTGTCACATGCACCCTTTGCAGCAACAAAGATCATCCCGT
>JASBRM010000117.1 GCA_030149405.1 Neptuniibacter sp.
TTGTTCAGTGCAAACTCAACCCATGAGTCACTCACAAACGAAATATTATCGTCCTCATCTATATTGTAGCCATAGGTATCCATGACCATCATCTGCTCAATTGGCTATTGAACTCAGAGTCTAAGCAGCCTGATAGCGCAGCGCAATAACCTGAATATCGGGGGTAGCGTGAATCTACTATGGAACGGCAAGAATCAAAGGAGAAATACTGGGGACACTGTTAGTTTAGTAACTAAACGTCCCAAAACATCCTGGGGTATATGCTAGGCGGTACTGAAAAATTAGTAGCTAAAAGAAAGCAGTTGCCGCTCGATCAGCGTACCTTTTTCCCAAGCTGGCCTAATAGCACCTTTATCACGTCTTAGATCAGTGGCAACGTCGCAGTGAACACCCCTACGAGAAAAAGTCGAATTCTTCCGCATCATCAAACGGAAAGAGCTCCGTCAGGGGCGTGTTGTCGATGCCGAGATATTTCCTCAATGCCTTGTGGATGTGCTTTGGCAAAATTATGGTGCCGCTGCTACTGTCATCACGTTGCAGGGTTAGTGGATTGATCTTGAATGCATTCTGGGCACCATCAGTTTTACCAATCACGCGATTGGTGAACTGCACATTTTTTTCCATCACTACCAAGCTGCCGATATTCCAGTGATCTTTGCCATTGCCGGCATTGTAGTAAGGCGTCCTGCTAAAATCTGACCCGAGTATCACAACCAACCTGTCCGCCAGCCCCAACTCCTCTGCGTAATCCCATAAATAGTCCACTGCATCGATTGTGTTGGCCAGGATGGTTTCATGATTCCGGTCATGACCTTCATGAGTATCGTAGCCGTGATCATTCAAGTCTGCGGCAACCGATAAACCTGACTTGAATGCCAGCAACGCCATCTGAACCTGCTGAAATATTGAGCTGTTTTGGTTGTCGGGTGTGGGAGATGTCTTCCCCTTTAGTTCTCCCAATGAAGGAATCAAGTCGCCAAAAACATTCAGTTGCTCTGTTTGGTTCAGGGCTTCAACATAGTACTGGCGATTGCGGAGATCATTGGGCAACAATTCATTTTCCTTCATGAGCGAAGCCGTCAGCTCACTACGCGCTTTATGCAAATGAGTAATGTCTCTGCTTTTTATAAAGATTGTCTCTTCTTGGCCCTCATAATTATTTGGATACAGAATATTTTTAATATCAGAAGGATTATTAATGCGCGTTGTCCGCACTATATTTTCCGTATTACTGAATCCGCCAAAACTGATATATCCTAAAGGCAGTTCTGGCGCTATTGTTGCGGTAAACAAGGAGCTTAAGGTGGGATAGCCTTGGGCTGTACGGCCGCTCCAGTTAACTACCTCTCCTGTTTCATGCGCATTGCTTTGGGCGTCAACTCCGTTGATTACAAGCATCCGGTCATAGTACTTTTCAAAGAAAGTCTGGTTGTGTGCAAATGGTGCATACTGAAGATTGCCCACCTGCCTGGTTTCATCATTCCGTGCCCAATGATTAATTTCCCGCTCTCCAGCGACATTCATCTTCGGATCACAGAAACTACTGACATCCCAAGCCCCTCTCATCTGCACTGTTACCAGAAGTTTGCCTGTGTATTGCGAAGTCGCCGCCGTCGCTACTGGCAACAGAAACGGAAACTGGCTCAGCCCACCTGCGGCCAGCAAGCACTTTACAAAATCACGACGATGCAACTTACTTTTTCTCACGGAAATTACTCATACAAATAATGATAGTGCGTCAACAAATAGATCATCACCACTCTCCAACTGCTCAATGTGGAATGGGGATCGTCTGTCATTGAGTTAATGAGTGATTGTGCCCCTGCCCAGTTGAATTCATAGTAGGTCCAACCCGTTTCATGTACTACTTCTATATGTGAAGGGCCATCAAAATCCAAGCCATCGAGAAAATTAAAATCGAATCTTGGATTACAATACAAAGAATCGGTCAGGCTGTTGTTGGTATCGTTGCTTACCGCGTCTGTCCAGCTGTCGAGAAAGAGCTGGTAGGCAATATCGATCTCTGCGGAATCAGTAGTATAGGTCTTGCCTAACAGCCGCTGATGCAGATCTACCAGTTTTTGCCTGATTTCCTGTTCACCACTCTGCGGAGTGACGTCTCTGCTTATGCCATCAAATAGAAGCCTGTCTTCATCAGGTAATGCGAATTCTTTAATCACGATTGGGCAGGCCGATTCGTAGGCATGGGTCTCAGCAACCGCCATCATTAATGCAGTGAGTTCTCGGCTGCGTTCGGTGGTCGCGAGCGAGTCGATTCCTCCGTAATACAATTTATACTGATCACTAAATCCTTCCCTCATATCCAAATCTCCTGGCTGCATTGAGCTTCGCCAGTTATGCCCGGTCAGAGCCTTGGTTTTCCGCTGCAGGTTTTCCGGTGTCAGCAGCTTTTCGCGACCAATCTCTGCTACCAATAGCGCATTGGAATTTTCCGCAGAACTGTATGTATTGGCTCTGAACCAGGGGCTCATCATCATGTCAGTTAACAGGTCTTTCAGATTGAAATTACTGGCGGTAAAAGCATCGGCAAACTTCTGAACTGCTACCGATTGAGCCTGATAAGCGAGTAGGCGTGCCTGATAATCCTGATCTTCAACAACGGCCGGAGGCAATAGCACCGGTGACTTCATTACTGATGACCACCAGAACTTCACAGTAGCTCTGGCAAAAGCTGGTTCCCGGATAATTTTTTGAGCCAGCTCCTGTAGGCTGCGATCATGATCTTCAATTTTCTCGTCGAAGAGTCCTGGATCGCGCATATCACGATACCAGAGATCACCATGTTGGTATGGAGAGTATTCACCGTTGGGAGGGAATTTGTAATTTCCATCCAGAGAATCCTTTCCCCTATGTCGGTAGATGCCATCTTCATTCCAGTTCTGGAAAGCGCCTGCAACAGGATCCATGGTTTCGTGGCAGGACGTACAGACAGGATTGTTCATGGTGGGATTGTTGGTATCTGCCAAAGCCTCCGGGTCAGTCGGACGCTGCGTTGATTTTTCAATATCGATATCGAGGAAGTGAAGAAAAGTCCACCGGGAACGCGCACGATTCCTGTTGGTAGCCGTGGTGGGATATCTCCTCAGGAATCCAGGATGAGTCAGTACGCCGGCCAGTGGCAGGTTTACCGGCTCGGACAGAATCTCTCTTACATAGGTACTGTTACTAATTTCATCGAAAGCGGTATCCAGGGATTCGTCAGTATTAAAATAGTAGGTGATAGTACCCGGCTGGAATTCCGACATGTCATTCTCATCTTCAAACTGGGCACTACCTTCGAGCATCTGGTTCATTCGCGGATTCAACATTATGTAGTCCGCTGTCAGCATCTCGGTATACGGCAATTCATTCTTCACAATGTGATTAACCAGTTCTCCCAGAGATCGCCGGTTCGCTTCTTCAAAAGTCCGCCAGAACCACCAGTTGTCACTGCCATCATCTGTAAAAGGTAGATCCAATGGTTCATAGCCCAGCATGCTCCGTTGATAATTGGTACTGTTATTCCGCACTCTCGGATAGTTTGGCTGAAAGGTGATTACAACTGGGTTTTGAGTGCCTTCGGTTAACAGCCTGTCATTGGTCCCTTCAAGCAGAAAATGATGGAAACTGTCCCCCTGCATTAGGTTGCGCAGCACACCTCTGAGAGTTTCATCATCCCCATCGGCAACCGTATCGATCTCTTGCTGGGTTGGCGCCCTCCCAGCCACGAGGATCGCGGCCCTGCGAAGAGTGGATTGGGCATCCAGCATGCTCACGCCAGAAAAAAAATCATCAGCGCTGTTGGCGCTGGACGAGTTCGTCACCAGAGTCAAAAATTCCGCGAAGATGTTGTACAGGTCGCTGCCGATCGGTAACTGCGCACCGCCTCCATGGCTGAGGCCGCCGCTAATTTTCGTGAGGATGTAATCCGCACCAGCTGTTTCGTCAACCGCCAGCGCTTCGATGGTTTCGAAATTATTCAGTGCGGATGCGATATGGGAGCGCTGGAAATTTAGCGCTGATTCTCGCGCTAGACCGCCCTGGACATGACAAGCGATACATCGTGTCTGCACAATCTGACTTTCAATGTGCTCAGCGAAGTAATCCTCAGCTGTCAGATTACTGATCTGAAACGACATGGGAACGAGGCTGTAAATCAGTACGTTTTCAGCAGTGCCATAGCCAATATAGACGTTGTGGCTTCCGGGATTGTCCAAATAGCCATCGAATAGTGGGATTTCCATCCCCGCCGACAGTTCAACATTTTCTTGTAGTGGTACCAGAGGCAGAAGCTCGTGCCATGATTCAAAGTTGCCCTTACTATCAATGGTGTACCACTCGGACCCAATACTAAAAACAACGTATATGCTACCGATTGTTCCCTGATGTTGAGGGTCTGGAGTAATAAAGCCGGTCACCACGAGAGAATCGCCGGTGGTGGCAGTATTTACGTAATCAGAGCTACCAGCGACCTGCATACCAACAGCCAGAGACGCAGCATAGCTACTGTCATCTGTACTGGCTGTAGACAGCTGTGTAATGTTCGCGTCAGCTGCGAATAACGAGTTGGTCAAACAACTAATCAGTAACGCGATAGCCGTTAAGACCAGAGCTTTTTTGGCGATCATGCAGGAGATCCCTTCATTATTATTGCTCTGACCGAATCTTAGTCTATTAGTGAACGAGAGTTAAACTATAACCAAGAACGCATGAAATAGTAATGTTTAGAATGCGGGCAAGGAATCATGAGGTTTTGAGCAATAGGGCGTAATTTCTGGGGCAGCGGAAAATTAACATGTAAAGGAAAGTCGATAGACATTGACACAATCTCCGAACTCCGAATGATACAGCCTCAGCCAAAATCAACGAACATCATAAATTCTGCTTCCAGCCGCATGAATTATCTCAACATCCTGTAACCAAACCCGTACCCAATTCGTCCAACTCCTCATAATCAAACAAATTCTGAGGCCACAGACCGTGCTCACCAACTACCTAACCACCGCCCTGCGCGGCATCTGGAAGTACAAAGCCTATTCGGCCATTAACGTATTCGGCCTGGCCATCGGTATTGCCGCCAGCCTCTTGATCCTCATGTATGTGCGCTATGAGCT
>JASBRM010000127.1 GCA_030149405.1 Neptuniibacter sp.
CTGCGGTAGTGTTGATGATGGTAAATCTACATTGATTGGCCGTCTGCTGCATGATTCCAAGATGATCTATGAAGATCAGTTGGCAGCAATTCAAAAAGACAACGAGCGTGTTGGTAATGCGGGTGAAGAGCTGGATCTGGCTCTACTGGTTGATGGTCTGGCGGCTGAGCGTGAGCAGGGGATTACGATCGATGTAGCGTATCGTTACTTCTCTACATCTAAGCGTAAATTTATTATCGCTGATACTCCGGGTCATGAGCAGTACACACGTAACATGGCTACAGGCGCGTCTACCTGTGATCTGGCGATTATCCTGATCGATGCGCGTCATGGCGTGCAGGTTCAGACTAAGCGTCACAGTTTTATCGTTTCTTTGCTGGGTATCAAACACACCATCGTTGCGATCAATAAGATGGATCTGGTGGATTTCAGCGAAGAACGTTTTGAAGAGATCAAAGCGGATTATATCGAGTTCTCTAAACAGCTTGATCTGCCAGATATTCAGTTTGTTCCGATTTCGGCACTCAAGGGTGACAACGTAGTTTCATTGTCAGAATCTATGAGCTGGTATCAGGGTGAGCCTCTGATGGAAACTCTGGAAACGGTAGAGATCGCTAATGATCAGAACTTTGATGAGCTGCGTTTCCCAGTTCAGTATGTAAACCGTCCTAATCTGGATTTCCGTGGCTACTGCGGTACATTGACTTCCGGTATCGTACGTCCGGGTGATGACGTGACCGTTCTGCCTTCTGGTAAGTCCAGCAAGGTTAAATCTATTGTTACTTACGAAGGTGAGATCGAAGAAGCTTTCCCTCCAATGGCGGTAACTCTGACGCTGGAAGATGAGATCGATATCTCCCGTGGTGATATTCTGGTTCACAGTGACTCTGTACCTGAAACAACCAATCGTTTTGATTCTATGGTTGTTTGGATGTCTGAAGAGCCATTGCAGAAAGGCCGTCAGTACGAAGTTAAACTGAACACTACCCGTATCGCTGGTGGTATCAGTAATGTTCATCATCGCGTAGATGTGAATACGCTGGAACAATCAGATTCCTCGTCACTGGAACTGAATGAAATCGCATGTTGTGAGATTACTCTTGAACGCCCAGTGGTAGCGGACGATTACCGCAATCACCATGGTACTGGTTCTTTCATCATTGTTGATCGCCTGACTAACGCTACAGTTGCAGCAGGTATGATCCTTGAAAGTGCAGGTCAGCAAGTAGATCTTGAAGGTAACATCACTAGTGAATCAGCGGTATCCGCTACAGATCGTTCTATCCGTTTTGGTCAGTCTGCGTTAGCGGCAGTTGTAACCGGTGGTAGCGATGAACAGCGCCAGACACTGATTTACAGTCTGGAATCTGCTTTGTTTGAGCAGGGGCGCGCAGTGGCTGCTTTCACTGCTGATCAGCTGGCAGGCAATGCAGAATTAACAGCTAAGTTGTTTAAAGCGGCTGGCTTGATTGTACTTCTGGAAGCGGAAAGTGCAGGTGATGATGCAGTAGTGATCAATCTGGATGAATTAAACGCGAATACTCCAGTTGAACAACTGGCTGCGGCTCTGGAACTCCTTAAGTAGTTTGCAGTCTGATCTAAGACCGGGGCATGACCCCGGTTTCTTGCTTTTCGTCAGGATATAGCTATACCGAAACTCGAGCAGAAGCGGTAAACTTTAGTAAATTCTAATTTACCTTAAGTAATTGGTTTAGTTGGTTATACGGAATAAATGACAGAATATCTTCTGATAGTTATCAGTACCGTACTGGTAAACAACTTTGTATTAGTACAGTTCCTCGGACTGTGCCCGTTTATGGGTGTTTCCAATAAACTGGAAACGGCTATGGGTATGTCTTTGGCAACGACCTTTGTACTGACGCTGTCTTCCGTATGCAGTTACCTTGCATATACCTACCTGTTACAGCCACTGGATCTCGATTACCTGCAAACCATCACCTTTATTTTGGTTATTGCAGTGGTCGTGCAATTCACAGAAATGGTGGTCAGAAAAACCAGTCCGTTGTTGTATAAAGTGCTGGGTATTTTCCTGCCACTGATAACGACTAACTGTGCGGTATTGGGTGTAGCGTTGCTGAACATCAAAAAGCTCAATGGTTTTGTGGATTCGATCGTTTATGGCTTTGGTGCGGCAGTAGGTTTCTCTCTGGCTTTGATCCTGTTCTCAGCTATGCGTGAACGAATCGCTGTGGCCGATGTTCCCGTTCCATTTCAGGGTGCTGCTATCGGTATGGTAACGGCTGGTCTGATGTCTCTGGCCTTCATGGGCTTCACAGGTCTGGTACAGATCTAGGGAGCTGGCAGTGGAAATCGTTTTAATAGCAATACTTGCACTGCTTGGTCTGGCACTGGCTTTTGGCCTGTTGCTTGGCTTCGCTTCTGTGCGCTTCAAAGTTGAAGGTAACCCTCTTGTTGATCAAATCGATGGCATGCTTCCGCAGACTCAATGTGGTCAGTGCGGCTATCCAGGTTGCCGTCCCTACGCTGAAGCAATAGCCGAAGGCGATGCCATTAACAAATGCCCTCCCGGCGGACAAAGTACCGTTGAGGCTTTGGCTGATCTACTGGATGTTGAAGCAGTACCTTTGGAAGCAGGTGCAGAAGAAGAGCCAGTTAAAAAAGTTGCATATATCCGTGAAGACGAATGTATCGGGTGTACCAAGTGTATTCAGGCATGCCCTGTCGATGCGATTCTGGGTGCTGCTAAACAGATGCATACGGTCATTGAATCGGAATGCACCGGTTGTGACCTTTGTGTAGAGCCTTGCCCGGTAGATTGTATTGATATGTTGCCTGTTGAGACCACATTGAATACCTGGAAGTGGGATATGCCTAAGCCAGGTGTCCAGCTGATTGCTACAGACCAACGTGGTGAAGTAGCTGAGGGAGGTGCTGTCTGATGAGTACGAAGCATGCCTTCCATGGTGGCGTTCATCCGCCGGAAAACAAGCGTCAGTCCACCGGTGGTCCAATTCAGGTGGCCCCCATACCTGAACAGTTAATTGTGCCCTTGTCACAACATATCGGAGCGCCATCAGAAGTGGTTGTATCTGTGGGTGATCGGGTACTTAAAGGCCAGGTAATTTCAGAAGCGGTAGGTCGTATCAGTGTCAATGTACACGCGCCAAGCTCTGGTGTTGTAGAAGCAATAGAATCACGACCCATTCCACATATGTCTGGCATGAGTGCCCCATGTGTTGTGATTAAAACCGATGGTCTGGACGAATGGTGTGACCATAAAGGGCTTGACGATTATACAGCGATCAACAAACAGGAACTCATCGACTTTATCCGCTTTCACGGTATCAGCGGAATGGGCGGTGCAGGCTTCCCTACGGATGTGAAACTACATCTAGGTGATGATCATATCGTTAACACTCTGATTCTGAATGCGATGGAGTGTGAGCCATATATCACTGCAGACGATATGTTGCTGCGTGAGCATTCAGAACAGGTTGTGAAAGGCATTGAGATCATTGCCCACCTGCTCAAACCACATCACATCATGGTGGGTACTGAGGATAATAAGCCTCAGGCGATTCGGGCACTGGAACTCGCAGTTGCAGAATCGAAACTGGATATCGATATTGTAGTGGTACCTACTGTCTACCCGTCCGGCGGTGAAAAGCAGCTGATCAAACTACTGACCGGAATTGAAGTTCCAAGTGGTAAGATCCCGGCAGATGTCGGTATTGTCTGCCAAAACGTGGGAACCGCATCTGCAATTTATGATGCTGTTTACAATGGCGTTCCGCTGATCTCACGTATTGTAACCCTGACAGGCGATGCCTTAGGTCATCCTCATAACATGCGTGCTTTGATCGGTACGCCGCTTGAATCCCTGTTGGAAGCAGCTGAGGTTAAACAACCTCAAGTTTACCGTTTAGTTATTGGTGGCCCGATGATGGGTTACACCGTGGATAGCCAGTCTATCCCAATGATCAAAACCACAAACTGCGTGATTGCTGCGACAGAGGATGAGATGCCTCCGGCGCCTCCGGCAAATCCATGTATACGATGTGGTATGTGTGAACAAGTCTGCCCTGCAGAATTGCTGCCGCAGCAGCTGCACTGGTTTGCCAAAGGTAAAGAATTCGAAAAAGCCAAGAATCATAATCTGTTCGATTGCATAGAGTGTGGCGCTTGTTCTTATGTCTGCCCAAGTAATATTCCTCTGGTGCAGTACTATCGTTTTGCGAAAGCAGAGATTCGTGCGGAAGAAGCAGAGCAGCGTAAAGCTGATCATGCACGTCAACGTTTTGAAGCTCGTCAGGAGCGACTGGAACGCGAAAAAATCGAGAAAGAACTGCGTCGTAAACAACGTGCAGAAGAGGCAGCTAAAGCTCAGGCGGTTAAGAAAGATAAAGCTGCCGCAGGTGCGACCGCAGAAGCAGCTAAACCATCGGGTGAGCCTGATCTGAAAGCGCTGAAGACAGCCGCGGCGGTTTCACGCACCAAGCTGAAGAAAGCTCAAAAAGCGCTGGAAAATGCAGAGTCTAAAGGCTTGGATGGCATTGAACAGCTGCGCCAGACCGTGACTGAACTTGAAGCAAAAGCTCAGGCCGCTCAGGAAGCTTACGATCAAGGGCAAAACCCTGCGAGTGCTGCAGCTCCCGTTGTTGATATTAAACAGCTCAAGACCAACGCTGCTGTAGCGAGAACCAAACTTAAGCAAGCTGAAAAGGCTTTGGCAAAAGCCGAAGAATCCGGCGAGGGTGATCTTGAGGTTCTCAAAGCAAAGGTTGTTGAGCAGAAAGTAAAAACAGAAGCGGCTCAGGCTGCTTATGATCAGGCTGAATCAGGTTCTGCACCAGCAGTCCCTGCCGTTGATCTTACCGAGCTTAAAGAAACAATGGATTCAGCGCTGGGTAAAGTTGAGAAAGCTCAAAAAGCGCTCGAGGCAGCCGAAGCATCAGGCAGCCCTGCTGTTGAGAAGATGAAGGCCGGTGTAGAAAAACTTCGGGGCAAATACGAAGAAGCCAAAGCTGAATATGAAAAAGCCTCTCAATCCGTTTCTGCTGAAGTGCCTAATGTAGTACCTGCGGTGAATCTAGAGGAACTGAAAGCCGATATGGAGGCTATTCGGGGCAAAGCAGAGAAGGCCCAGAAAGCGCTTGATGCTGCTATTGCTTCAGGCAGCCCAGCAGTCGAAAAAATGAAAGCGGGCGTAGAAAAACTTCAGGGAAAATACGAAGAAGCTAAATCTGAATATGACAAAGCTGCCCAATCAATGCCAGCAGCTTCCGGTGTAAATCTGGATGACCTGAAAGCGGATATGGATGCAATGAAGGGCAAGGTTGAAAAAGCTCAGAAAGCCCTCGATGCTGCAGTTGCTTCAGGAAGCCCAGCTGCAGAAAAAATGAAAGCTGGCGTTGAAAAACTTCAGGGTAAATATGACGAGTTGAAACAAGAATACCTTCAGGCAGGTGGTCAGGTTGAAGAACCTGCTAAGCCAGAACCCGTCGATCCGAAAGCGCTTAAACAGAACGTTTCGATTATGCGTACGAAGTTAAAGAAAGCGCAGAATGCTCTGAATGAAGCGGAAGAGGGGGGTGATCTAGCGGAACTTGAAGCCGAGGTTAAGCGTCTCACTGAGTTACACGATGCAGCTAAAGCGGAATTCGACGCTTATGAAAGTGAGCAGGCAGAAAAAGCAGCCGCTGAAGGAATCGACCTGAAACAATTGAAGATTGATGCTGCCATGGCACGTGCAGCGGTTACCAAAGCTGAGCGGGCTTTAACAAAGGCCAAAGAAGATAATGTGGATGATCTGCCATCTATGGAAGAGCAGTTGCTAACTGCGCAGCAAGAAGCAGACAAACTAAACCAGACTTTAAGTCGCTTTAGCGATTAAGGATTGAATAACCGATGGCGTTGATACGGACCAGCTCCCCTCACCTGCATAAAGCCAGCAGCACTGCTGACGTAATGCGTATGGTGACGTTGGCGACTCTACCGGGTTTGGCAGCGATGACCTTCTTTTTCGGTTGGGGAACCCTGATCAATGTAATATTTGCCTGTTTGCTGGCGGTGGGTTTTGAAGCAGCAATTATTCGTTTAAGAAAACGTCCTCTCGGTTTTTATCTGAAGGATTACAGTGCGGTTGTAACTGCCTTGCTTCTGGCGTTGGCTATACCACCGTTTGCGCCCTGGTGGATCACTTTTGTTGGGGTGTTTGTGGCTATTGTGATTGCTAAACATTTGTACGGTGGATTAGGCCAGAATCCGTTTAACCCTGCGATGGTTGCCTATGCTCTATTGCTGATCTCATTCCCGGTTCAGATGACCAGTTGGACAGCACCTTTTGTACTGATTAATGGTGGTGAGAGTTGGAACGTGCTGGGCTTTTTAGACACCCTTAGCATCATCTTTACCTCTATCGAACCTGTTTGGCTGGATAACTACACTGGTGCGACTCCGTTAGATGCTATGAGGCATCGTGGTGGCTTAACCACAGAAGAGGTATGGAGCACCGTTCCGGTTTTAGCTGAGGGTATAGGTGCCTGGCACGCAGTGAGTGCTGCTTATCTGATGGGTGGCGTTTTCTTGATTTACCGTAAGATTATTACGGTTCATACTCCGGCTGCTGTACTGGGCTCTTTAGCTGTTATCTCCACAGTGTTCTACATGGTTGACCCATACGGGTTCGCAGATCCATTCTTCCACCTCACCGTAGGTGGCACAATGTTGGGTGCGTTCTTTATTGCTACAGACCCTGTGACTTCGGCAACCAGTAACCGTGGCAAGATCTATTTCGGTATAGGTATCGGTGTACTGATTTATGTGATTCGTTCCTGGGGTGGATACCCGGATGCGGTAGCTTTTGCAGTATTGCTGATGAATCTGAGCGCTCCCTTTATTGATCAGTACACACAACCGCGTACATATGGTCATGCCAAGCCGAAACGTGGCTTGAAAGGAGATGCATGATGCAGATGTTTAGTGCGATGAAAACCAGCACCGTTGCTATCAGCTTCTTTGCAGTGGTGTGTGCGGCTGTTATTGCCATTACTCAGGTGACGACTAAAACCAAAATTGCTGATAACGAAAGAGAGTTCCGGGCAAAAGCGCTCTATGAAATTGTACCGCGCTCCAGCATTGATAATCAGCTGTTAGAAGATGCATTTGAAATTCAGTTAGCGGAATTAGGGCATAAGGCTCCAGTGACTGCTTATCGTGCACGCAAAGAGGGTTTGGTTAACACCGTCATCATTCCTGTAGTTGCTCCGGATGGTTATAGCGGCAATATTCATTTGATTGTGGGCATTAATGCTGATGCTACCGTTGCTGGTGTTCGCGTTTTAGCTCATAAGGAAACTCCAGGGCTTGGTGATAAGGTTGAAACGAAAAAGTCTGATTGGATTCTCAGTTTTAACGCCAAGAGCAAGCAAGGTACTGTTGATTCTGCATGGGCCGTTCAAAAAGATGGTGGTCAATTTGATCAGTTTACAGGGGCAACGATCACACCTCGTGCTGTGGTGAATGCTGTTGGCCGTGCTTTAGACTATTTTGCTGCAAACCGTACATTTCTGCTGGAATTGCCGCCTGAAACGACACCACAAACCGTGGAGGTAACCAACTGATGGCAACCGACTATAGAAAAATCACAATGGATGGTCTGTGGGATAACAACCCAGCATTAGTACAGCTGTTGGGATTGTGTCCTTTACTGGCGGTTACTGGTTCTGTGGTAAACGCTATTGGTTTAGGAATCGCAAGTACACTGGTGTTACTGGGCTCGAACCTCACAGTCTCAGCCTTCCGTAAATTTGTTCCGGATTCAGTACGCTTGCCAATTTTCGTGATGATCATTGCCTCGTTCGTAACGGCTATCGAGCTGGTGATGAAAGCATTCACCTACGAGTTGTACCTGATCCTGGGTATTTTTATTCCTCTGATTGTAACCAATTGTGCCATCATGGGCCGGGCTGATGCCTTTGCCTGTAAAAATCCGGTGAAGGAGTCCCTGCTGGACGGCTTGATGATGGGTGTTGGTTTTACCGCAGTATTGGTAGTTCTTGGCGCAATGCGAGAAGTACTGGGCTCAGGTACGCTGTTCAGCGATATGAATCTGCTTTTCGGTTCAATAGCGGATGGCTGGAAAATAACTCTGGTTGAAGACTATACCGGCTTCCTGTTTGCTATATTGCCACCGGGTGCCTTCGTGGGCATGGGTTTTTTGATTGCTCTAAAGAATATTATTGATAGCCGAATGGAAGCACGAAGAGCCGAATCTGCACCTGATCAGGGCGCACCTCGAGAGCGCGTTCGAGTAACGGGTTAAAACTGATCTTTAAAGTCAGGTATTAATCGGGAAGCAATTGTTTTCTCCCACTTTATCTATTAGGCTGAAGAGCTTTTCCTAATGTTTTTCGGAACTTAAAAAGGAAGTAGCTTTTGAGCGCATCCGTCCCAGTAGTTATTTGTGATGATTCACGTCTTGCCCGTAAGCAGATGGCCTCTGCTTTGCGTGGATGGAACGTGGAAGTAACCTTTGCAGAGCATGGCTTGGAAGGATTAGAAGCAATTCGTGCCGGAAAAGGCGATATTCTTTTTCTCGATCTGAATATGCCCATCATGGATGGCTATCAGGTACTTGAGAGAATCCGTAGAGATGACTTGCCGGCAATGGTGATTGTGGTCTCCGGAGATATCCAGCCAGAAGCGCGGGCCAGAGTGTTGGAGCTGGGTGCGTTAGAGTTTATTAAAAAACCTACTTCCCCCGAAATTATTTCTGACGTTCTGCATCGTTATGGATTGCTGACAGAACTCGAACATCCAGCAGATCAGATTCACAGCGAAGAAGTACTAGAACTGCCGGATTATTATCAGGAAATATCCAACGTGGCGATGGGGCAGGCGGGTGAAATGCTTGCCCGTTTGCTGAATACCTTTGTAGATCTGCCAATTCCTAAGGTGAGCCTTGTCTCACCACAAGAGGTGGAGTCAATCCTGCTGAACGCAAGCAATAACGATTTTGATCTGGTAAGCCAGGGGTTTGTTGGTCCAAAGTTAGCAGGTGAAGCGCTGCTGGTGATTAAGCGCAGTAATCTGGAAACCATTGCTCAACTTATGGATATGCAGGGGCAGGTGGAACTGCTTGAGGAAGAACTGGAAATGTCGCTGTCCAATGCCCTGATTGGCGCTTTTATTTCAGGTTTTGCCAAACAGCTGGATTTCTCTTTGAACAGGGCAACACCAATTATTCTTCGAGATTATAAAGCGATGCCGGAGCAGAATTCGCAATGGCAGAAAACCTTGATGATATCTATCGACTATCAGCTTAAAGCTCATGATTTTCATTGTGAACTGTTAGTAGTGTTCACCGAAGATTCGCTCCCTCAACTCAAGGAAATGGCGAGATACTTTTCATGAATGGATCGATCAATAATGAAATTGATGAACTGCACTGGACACTGGGTCTGCTTCAAGACCTTGAGGTCGGACTTGTGGTTGTTGATCGTGATAGCCATATCTGTCTGTGGAACGGTTTTATGGAGAACCACTCAGGCATATCTTCAAATAAGGCGTTGAACCAGAATCTTTTTGCTCTTTGTTCTGAGCTTCCTCAGCGTTGGCTGACAAAGAAAATGGAAGCGGTGCTCTTGCTAAGTAATACGGCTTATATCTCCTGGGAGCAGAGACCCTATCTATTTGAGTTTAAGAGTCATCGCCCAATTACAGGCAACGCGCCTTACATGTATCAGAATGTAACCCTGATTCCTCTTAGTTCACCGACGGGTCAGATTGATCACATTGGTATTTTGATTTATGACGTGACGGATACCGCTGTTGGTAAACAGGCATTAGAAGCAGCCAATGCACAGCTGCAATCCTATAGTAGAACTGATGGCCTTACGGGTTTATATAATCGAGCTTATTGGCAGGAATGCCTGGAAAAAGAATTCGATCGTTTTAATCGTTTACAGGAAGTGAGTTCGTTGGTGATGTTTGATATTGATCATTTCAAGCGAGTGAATGATACATACGGACACCAAGCAGGTGATCTTGTTATCCAGACAATCGCGGATACACTCAAAGCTCACGCACGTAAAACAGATGTTGTGGGTCGTTATGGTGGCGAGGAGTACGGTGCAATTCTTGCGGGAACCAGCGGTGAAAATGCAATAATTTTTGCAGAACGTTTGCGTTCAGCAGTTGAGGCTACGGTGATGGAATATGCAGAGCATAAACTCGCTGTCACCATCAGCTTAGGTATCTCTGAGATAAAGTATGATCATGATACGGCTTTAGAGTGGTTGGAAGAAGCCGACCAAGCCTTGTATAAATCCAAACAAAGTGGACGTAACTGGGTCACACTGTACGATGAAGACAACTGATACCGCATTCTTATAAGACCCCAGATGAATAAGCAGAAGCGACAAGAAATCTTTACCCGTTTTCGGGACGATAATCCCCACCCAACAACCGAACTTGAATACAGTAATCCCTTTGAATTGCTGATTGCCGTTATTCTGTCTGCCCAGGCAACCGATGTGGGTGTGAATAAAGCCACCCGTAAGTTGTATCCGGTTGCGAATACGCCTGAAGCTATTTATGCCCTGGGTGTGGATGGGCTTAAGGAATACATCAAAACCATTGGGCTGTTTAACGCTAAAGCAGAAAACGTGATCAAAACCTGTAAAGCTCTGGTTGAGAAACATAACTCCGTAGTACCGGACAATCGTGAAGACCTTGAAGCTCTGCCGGGTGTAGGCCGCAAAACCGCTAATGTTGTTTTGAATACTGCATTTGGTCAGCCAACCATGGCGGTAGATACGCATATTTATCGCGTTTCAAACCGCACGAAAATTGCGCCGGGCAAAAACGTAAATGAAGTTGAACAAAAGCTTCTACGCTTTATTCCCAAAGAGTTTCTGCAGGATGCTCATCACTGGTTGATCCTGCATGGCCGTTACACTTGCGTGGCGCGTAAGCCAAAGTGTGGCTCATGCATGATTGAAGATCTGTGTGAATTTAAAGAAAAAACAGATTTTTAGTCAGTAGAGAAACAGCTCAAAGAAGCTGTTCCTTTCTTAGGTATGCAGAGAAATCATCAAACCCGCCAATGTGCTGGTTATTGAGAAAAATCTGCGGCACCGTTTTTCTTTGTGTACGCTTAACCATCTCTGCTTTTAATTTGGGTTTACCGGTTACATCAAACTCTGTGTAGGCCCAGCCTAACGCTTTCAGTATCTTTTTAGCGCCAATGCAGTATGGGCAGTATCCCATGCTGTAAATTTCTATCTTGGGCATTTCATTACTCCTGATTTATCTGATGTAAGAAAGAGCGGTGGCGCGAACACCACCGCAGGTTCCTTAGTTAATGTTATCGATGTCGTACCATGGAGTTGGATTGATTGGGCAACGGAAACGCACGCCGTCTGTTGTTACCGTCACACGAGAAATACGTGTCTGACCGGGTTCCAGTGGGAACATGTCCAGACCTTCATGGGTTTTAAAATTTTGAATCTGGAAGCCAACCAATTTGTTGGTTTTATTGGTGATCACAAACTCGTATTCACCAGCTTTCAGACCGGCCAGAGTTTCCTTAGCAGAGAAATGGCCGCCATGCTGATCCAGATGAATGACACGTACGCCATCCTCATTAGGTTCCAGAACTGCGGCGGTGCTGAATGGTGCAGCTATCAGTGCGGCTAGCATTAAAAAGACGGAAGTGACTCGTTTGAAAATACTCATGTTTATCTCCTTGGATTGAAAATGCCCCTTAACAGGCAACTGATTGTGGTGTTAACTTTATGGCTAATAAATAAAACGATGTATGCCTTGAGGTATTGAAAATATGTCAGATCGTATTTTTGTTAATACAGATGCGCTTGGTGAGCTGTTGCGTTGGTTCCGCCTTAAAGCAGAGGTATATATCCATGCGGATTTTCAGGGCTGCTGGGCTGTAGATACCTCTGGCGATAGAACTGTACCGTTTCATCTGGTGCATAGGGGTAAAACCTGGTTACACCTGCCGGGAGAGGAGCCGCGCTTGTTGTCCGCAGGGGATCTGGTGGTTTTTCCGCATGATGCGCAACATTATTTGAGTAGTGAGATTGAAAATCCGGATGAGTATCTGGTTAGTCAGCCTAACGCTTCTGAAGAGGAGGTTGGAGAAATAACCGGATTAACCTGTGGCCACTTCGAGTTTCGTAACAAGGCTAACTGGCCTTTGCTTGATAGCCTCCCGCCAGCCATTGTTCTAGAGTTGAGCGATACCAGTCGTTTGGCAAATACCCGCACACTTATCCAGCTCTTGGTTTCTGAACTGGAACAAGCAGAACCGGGATGTAAGGTTTCAGTGGATCATCTGGCACATGTCTTGTTTATTCATATCTTGCGCAGCCAGCTGGATAAAGGGTTACAAAATGGCCTGCTGAAAGCTTTATTCGATCCTAAAATCGGCAAAGCCTTATCATTGATTCATAACCAGATGGAAAAGAACTGGACACTT
>JASBRM010000128.1 GCA_030149405.1 Neptuniibacter sp.
TGGGGCGGATCGACGCTTAAGAGGCGGTCACGTCTGGATCTACAGCAATGAAGTAGATACCCAGCATTCGCCGCTGAAAAACTTTGAACCTGGTGAACAGGTGGTTGTGGAAACGGATAAAGGTAAGCCACTGGGCATTGCTTATATCAATCCTAATACCCTGATCTGTGCCCGTATGATCAGCCGCGACCTGAAATATACTCTGGATCGCTCCCTGATTACCCACCGTTTGAAAGTTGCATTGTCGTTACGGGAAAGCTGTTTCTCTGACGATTGCTATCGTCTGGTCTTTGGCGACAGTGATGGTTTACCGGGTTTGGTCATTGACCGTTTTTTCAATGTCTTCGTAGTGCAGATCTCAACAGCCGGTATGGAACTGGTGCTGGATGAGATAATCGAGGCTCTGAATAAGGTATTTACTCCAGAAGCTATTCTGCTCCGTAATGATGGCAAAATGCGTAACCAGGAAGGTTTGGAAACTTACACTGAGGTTGTTCAGGGTGATATTCCAGAACTATGCCCGTTGATGGAGAACGGTGTGCCGCTGGTTGCTCCGTTGGAGCGTGGTCAGAAAACCGGGTGGTTCTATGACCATCGTAACAACCGTGCACAATTGCAAAAACATGTTGAAGGCAAACGTGTATTGGATCTGTTTAGTTATGTGGGTGGCTGGGGCGCGCAGGCTCTTGCTGCGGGTGCTAATCAGGCTATTTGTGTTGATGCCTCGCACTTTGCTTTGGAAGTGGCGGCTGAAAATGCCCGAATTAATAATGCTGCTGAACGTTTTGAAGGTTTCCACGGCGATGCCTTTGATATCTGTAAGAACCTGATTGAAGAGAAAGAAAAGTTCGACATCGTTGTTCTGGATCCGCCAGCATTTATCCAGAAGAAAAAAGATGTGCGTAACGGTGAGAGAGCCTATTCGCGCATGAATAATTTCGCGATGCGTTTGTTGAAAAAAGACGGCATTCTGGTCTCAGCATCCTGTTCTATGCACCTGCAACGTGAACGACTTGTGGATATTATTCGTAGTAACAGTCGTGAACTGGATCGCAATGCTCAGATTTTTGATCAGGGTCATCAGGGTGCTGATCATCCGGTTCATCCGGCTATTCCGGAAACGGACTATCTGAAGTCGTTCTTTGTAAGAATTCTACCGGCAGCTTAATCACACTTTTAGGGCGGTTATGAAATACAGAAAGTTAGGCAATACAGATCTGGATGTTAGTCTGATCTGCTTGGGTACAATGACTTTCGGTCAGCAAAACACAGAAGCTGAAGCATTTGAACAGTTGGATTATGCATGGTCACAGGGTGTGAACTTTCTGGATGCCGCAGAAATGTACCCGATTCCGGTCAGTAAGGAGCGTCAGGGTCTGACGGAAACCTACATCGGGAACTGGATGAGGCAGCGAAATAACCGTGACCAGGTGATTGTTGCCACCAAAGTGGCCGGACCCGGTGAGTTTGTCAGTTTTATCCGCCCGGATATGCATTTTGATCGCCGCAATATCCGAGAAGCCGTAACGGGTAGTCTCAAACGCTTACAAACAGACTATATCGACCTTTACCAATTGCATTGGCCGGACAGAACAACTAATTTCTTTGGGAAGTTAGGTTATGGCCATGCCCCAGAAAATGACGGCACGCCAATACTGGAAACTCTGAATATCCTTAAAGAGCTGGTAGATGAAGGCTTGATTCGATATGTGGGGCTATCGAATGAAACGGCCTGGGGTACGATGAAGTTTCTTAACTATGCGGATCAACTGGGGCTTCCACGTGTGGTTTCGGTACAGAACCCATACAGTCTGTTGAATCGTTCCAGTGAGGTCGGTCTGGCTGAAGTGCTTATGCGCGAGCAGGTATCTTTGTTGCCCTATTCACCGCTGGCATTTGGCACGCTCAGTGGGAAATATCTCCACGGCGCCCGACCAGAAAAAGGTCGGCTGACCTTGTTCCCAGATTACACGCGATATCTCGGTGAACAGGGCCAGAAAGCGACAGAAGCTTATGTCGATTTGGCAAAAAATGCGGGTCTGGATCCAGCTCAAATGGCGCTGGCGTTTGTGAATAGTCGCGAGTTCGTCGGTAGTAATATCATTGGCGCCACCACTATGCCGCAGCTGAAGGCAAATGTTGCGTCTGTGGAACTGGAATTAAGCGCAGAGGTCTTAACAGAGATTGAGGCGATCCATGCTCAATATTCAAATCCTTGTCCGTAGTGCCAGTCCATTCGGCTGCGATTGGTGATTGATTTGCTTCATTTACGGTAAAGGATAATTACCTTAGTATGAGCTTCAAATTGGCAGGTATCTGCCCTAAATCAGGAATGTAATCATGAGGCATTACCCTATGTTCCGAATCAACTTCCTTAAAAGTCTGGCTGCCTTTGTACTGGTTATCTTCAGTTTTAACAGCAGTGCAGGTGAAGTCGATGCTAAAACCTATATCACTAACCTGACAACGGAGCTGCAACAGGCGCTACAGACAGGTTTGGAACAAGGGCTTCTCGGAGATGATGCTTACCTTGATACAGTAATTGATGAACACATCCTGCCTCATGTCGATCAGGAATATTTGAGTCGCAGAGTATTTCATCCTCGCTGGGAAGATATCGCTGCAGCGAACAAAACTGATGAGGCCCAAGAGGCCGTTATCTCATCGTTGCGTCGTACATACCGTGTAGCGTTAAACGCCTACAATGGTCAGAAAATTGATATTGGAAATAGCCGCGATAAACCTAAATTTAGCGTAGTCAGAGTGAAAGTTCATACCACGAATAATGCACACCTGATGGATTTTGCCCTGCGTCAGCAGGAAGGCGAGTGGCGAGTATTTGATCTTTCTGTGGACGGTGTTGTTTTTAGTAAGACCCTGAATGGCTCCATCCGCCGCAACCTTGAGAGTGATGACGTGGATAACGTGATCAATTCAATTCGGCCTGATACTGAATCTTGATAAAGTAGCTAAACTCTCAGATGAACTCACCTAGCCACCGGCTTTTTTCGGCTCTGTTTCGCTACCCATTGTTAATCCTTGGTTTATTAACGGTAGTTGTTATTTTTCTGGTGCTGCAGATTCCTCGACTGACGCTGGATGCTTCCGCGGACTCTCTAGTATTGGAAGGTGACAAGGCGCTGGAAGTTTATCGTGAGATGAGCAAGCGCTATGAATCTGAGAGTTCATTGGTCATTACCTACTCACCCAGCGAAAACCTGTTTTCAACGCCGGCTTTACAGAACCTGGCAGCATTAAGGAACGATCTTCTGGAGTTGCCGGGCGTATCTTCAGTTAATACGATTCTCGATGTACCTCTGCTTTACAGTCCTCCGGTTACCCTGAATAACCTGGCGGAAGGGGTGCGTTTTCTGGAAGATCCGAATACGGATCGCACTTTGGTTCGAAAAGAATTTCAAAACAGCCCTATTTACAGAAGTCTGCTGACGAGTACCGATGAGAGGACAACGGTTCTTCAGGTAAATCTTCAGCGTGATGAACAGTTTTTTACGTTGTTAGATGCTCGAGATCAGTTACGGACGAAACAAAGGAACCGCGGGTTAAATTCAGAAGAGCTGGTTAGCTTAAATCAGGCGGAAGAGGCGTTCAGTAAGTATTCAAAAGTCGCCAGTGCACGTGAAAGAACACTGGTAACGGATGTCCGTAGTGTA
>JASBRM010000136.1 GCA_030149405.1 Neptuniibacter sp.
ATATCTCCGCAGAGCATCTTCAAAATGATGAATTCCCCTATCAACTTTCGCAACTCCTCTCCCTCAACCCTGATCTCCCTGCAGATAAAATTGAGCTGGAAGTATTGGAAACAGCAGCCTTTGACGATATATCCATAGCGGTTGAGATCATTCGCCGCTGTCAGGCGTTGGGAGTTCGGTTTGCACTGGATGATTTTGGTACTGGTTACTCTTCCCTATCTTATTTACGCAAGATTGCCGTGGAAACGGTCAAAATAGATAAAAGCTTTGTCATTGACATGCTGGAAGATGAAGAAGACAGAGCCATTGTTAAAGGCATTGTAGGTCTGGGTAAAGCCTTTGACAGAAGCATTGTTGCTGAAGGTGTTGAAACTGCTGCCCATGGCTGTTTGCTGCTGAATATGGGTTGTTATCTGGCGCAAGGATATGGCATTTCAAAGCCCATGCCTGCTGACCTGGTCCCTGACTGGATTGCTAATTTTAAGCTCTCTGATGAGTGGAAAAACTAAAGCGACTATTCAATCACAAAATCAAAATAACGTTTTGGATAGGGCTCATCCTGTAAGGTAAAGTGCCACCACTCCTGTTGAAAAGGCACAAAGCCATTCTGCTCCATAACTCTTTGAAGCAGCATTCTATTAGCTCTTGCCTCCGGTCTGATCAACTGGCTATCAAACCAGGATTCCGGACCGAAATAATCGAATTCGGTGCCCATCTCAAGTTCAGCACCAGATTCCCGATCAATGATTGTAAGGTCTACAGTACTGCCTCGACTATGACTGGACTGCTTCACCAGATAACCTTTCTTAAACAGGTCACTTCTATTCAGATCTGGAAAAAAGCGTTTCTGAGTCGCGCAGGGCTCAGCAACTTCACACCAACCAATAAAATGATCCACCGCACGTTGTGGACGATAGGCATCAAAGATTTTCAGACCAAGTCCAAATTCAGATAGTTCATGTTGCACACGCTGTAATGCAATCGCCGTTGGCTTTGTAATCCAGCAAGTCCCGCTTTCATATCCGGACACCCTAGATCCAACAAAGTTATCACCCGTGAAATACTTCAGATCGACAGATATTGACGGCTCAACATCGAGGATGTTTGTAAATAACTCAGGTCTTGTTATATCAGACAATGTATAAGGCCTTACTCTTTCTCAATCCAGATCAGACTCGCCATACGACCCGTCTTGCCATCACGTCGATATGAAAAAAAACGTTCCTGATCAGTGTAAGTGCATAAGTCACAACCCGAGATTTCAGTGACACCTGCTTTTTCCAAACGCATCTCCGCCAACTGATATATATTCGCCAGATATTTTCCTGTTTTTCCTTCTACAGGAACAAAAGCTGTTTTGGACTCGGGTTGTTTTGCAACAAACTGCTGCAAAACTTCTTCACCTACTTCAAACGCAGAAGGCCCTATTGCCGGGCCTAACCATACATACACATCTTCTGGGTGATCAAAAATTGCCAAAGTGTTCTCAAGCATACCATCAAGCAGGCCTCTCCAGCCGGCGTGGGCAACCGCAACTTTTTGCCCTTGTTTATCCGCAAAAAATACCGGTAGGCAATCGGCCGTCATTACGACACAGGCCTGACCTGTTTCATCGCTCCAACAGGCATCTGCCTGATGAACAATTCCATCCGATGAAGCTTTGACCAATTCGGTGCCATGGACCTGCTGTAACCATTGAGGTGACGTATTTAAACCCAAGCTCTGTAATAACTGAGCACGGTTCCGGGCTACACATTCAGCATCATCCTCAACATGATTGCCCAGATTCAGACTATCAAACGGAGCTTCACTAAAACCACCCAGCCGAGTGGTTGTAAGGGCTTTTACCTTTTTAGGTGCCTGCCACTGAGCCGTTATAAATTGCACGGTTTAGTCATCCAGTTCATGCGATTCGGCATCAGTGATAAGAACCTCTATCAGGTTTTGCATATCTTCCGGCAGATCCACTTCCCAGGACATCAGTTCACCTGTATTGGGATGCCATAATTCCAGCTTTTTAGCATGCAAAGCCTGGCGCTTGAATTGGCGCAACGTTTCGACCATCTCATCACTACAGCCTTTAGGTAAGCGGAACCGACCGCCATAAACCTGATCACCAATCAGGGGGTAGTTAATATGCGCCATGTGTACGCGTATCTGATGGGTACGCCCAGTTTCCAGCTTAAGACGGATATGGGTATGGGCACGTAACTTTTGCAACACCCGGTAATGAGTAATCGCTTCTTTACCTACCCCGACTACCGCCATTTTCTGACGGTTTTTGGAGTGCCGCCCCATAGGTTCGTCGACAGTACCACCACCGGTCATAACGCCGTGAACCACTGCTTCATATTCACGCCCCATGGAACGCTCCTGCAGCTGATCTACCAATTCGGTTTGAGCCGCAATGGTTTTCGCAACAACCATAAGTCCAGTCGTGTCCATATCCAAACGATGCACAATACCCGCTCTGGGTACCTGAGCAATATCAGGGCAATGAAACAACAACCCATTCAATAATGTGCCATCACGATGACCTACCGCAGGGTGAACGACTAAGCCCGCAGGTTTGTTAATCACCAGAATGTCGTCATCCTCGTAAACGATATCAAGAGGAATATCCTGAGGCTGATGATCTTCTATAACTTCCAACTCAGCTTCAATGGCAACCTTTTCTCCGCCTGCTAATTTATCTCTGGGGCGTTTAGTTTCACCGTCCACAGTAAGGCAGCCTTCTTTGATCCAGTTTTGCAAACGGGAACGGGAGTAATCAGGAAATAACTGGGCAACAGCCTGGTCCAGGCGTTTCCCAACAAGGTCATCAGTGACTGTTGCTTCGAGTTGTATAAGGTCAGACATGAAACGTGTAAGAACTTTAGAGCAGAGTCTGTTAACAGGCCCTGTGAGTTGTGTTTAAATAGGCCGTTAAATTTGTCCGGCCATTACTGTGCTCAGTATAACTGTTCAGGCCGGAGACTACACCGGGATTAGTAATAAAGATGCGCATCACTAAAATTACAGCTGTATTGATTCTTTCTTTGGTTATGTCGGCCTGTTCATGGTTTGAAGACGTAACAGTCGCACCTGACATTCCAGAGCAACAGCTTTATCAAGAAGCTATTCAAGCGATGGATGAAGAAAATTTTGAAGTCGCAATCGAGAAGCTGCAACTGCTTGAATCCCGCTACCCGTTTGGTCGTTACTCTGAACAAGCACAGCTTGAACTCATTTTCGCATACTTCAGCAATTATGAGCCTGAAGCAGCACGCGCATCTGCAGACCGTTTTATCCGCCTGCACCCTAACCACGCAAATATCGATTATGCCTACTACTTAAAAGGGCTAACAGCCTTTGAGCAGGACATCTCCTGGATCACTCAGTACCTGCCTGTAGACGAAACACAGCGCGACCCAGGGGCTGCACTGGACTCCTTTGAAAGCTTCAGTACTTTGGTCAACCGTTACCCTAACAGCCAGTATGCTCCAGACGCGCAAAAACGTATGGTGTACCTGAAAAACCGTCTAGCCGCATATGAAGTACATGTAGGCCGTTACTACATTCAGCGCGAAGCCTTTGTTGCAGCCGTTAACCGCGGCCGTTACGTTATCGAAAACATGCAGGAAACACCCGCAACTCCGGATGCACTGGCGATTATGGTGGAAGGTTACACAAGACTCGGCCAACAAAAACTTGCTGCCGACACTCTGACCGTACTTAATCAGAACTTCCCGGATTATCAATATCGCCCAATATTTAAAGGCGAAAAGACCTTGTTTGATGCAGCTACCTTTGATCTGTTCAGCGATGCTGAAGCCGCTCCAGAGATAGCACCTGTTCGCATGAAACGGTCTGCAAAAACTGAAACAGAAAAAGCAGATGAACGATCTGTTTTTAGTCGGATGACATTTGGCATCTTTGATGACGAAGAGCCTGAAGCAGCCAAATAAGATAAAAAAACACTAAAAAAGGCACCTATTTGGTGCCTTTTTTATTTTCTTAATATTTCTGATTACAAAAGCGGTTTTATTACTTTTCAGCTGAATACCCGTTTGCATACAATGGTTCTGAACTACCTACAGTAAAGAGAATAATCATGATTCTGGCGGAAGAGATTATAAAAGAGATGCGCGTAATACCGGAGATAAACCCGGCGGAAGAGATTGCTCGCAGAGTCAATTTTATCAAGGCAACACTTAAGGCCTCAGGATTAAAACATTTGGTTCTGGGCATCAGTGGAGGTGTCGACTCCTCCACCTGTGGGCGCCTTGCACAGCTTGCTGTAGACGCACTTAATCAGGAAGAAGCGACACAGGATTACAAATTCGTAGCGGTCAGGCTTCCATACGGAACGCAGAAGGATGAAGAAGATGCACAAGTCGCACTCTCCTTTATCCAGCCCAGTGTAAACCTGGCTATCAATGTTAAACCAGGTGTAGACGGCATTCATTCTGAAGTGCTGTCAGCCATGCAGGGTACAGACCTGCATGAAGCCAATGATCATGCGATCGATTTTGCCAAAGGCAATGTTAAAGCCCGTGCTCGTATGGTTGCCCAATATGAAGTGGGTGGGATTGTTGGCGGCTTGATTTTAGGTACCGACCACTCCGCTGAAAACATTACTGGCTTTTATACCAAATGGGGTGATGGTGCATGTGATCTGGTGCCTCTATTCGGCCTGAGCAAACGTCAGGTCCGCCTGTTGGCGAAAACGCTTGGAGCGCCGGCGTTATTAGTGGAAAAAACTCCAACTGCTGATCTTGAATGCCTCACGCCACAAAAAGCAGATGAGCATGCCTTAGGCCTAACCTATGATCAGATAGATGACTTTTTAGAAGGTAAAGCTGTGAGTAAGGAAGTCTCTGAAAAGATCATAGAAATCTATACCAAAACTCAGCATAAGCGCGCTCCGATACCTACGGTATACGATTAGTCTGAAGCTTCAGAACCTAAAAAGGCGGGGAATTAACCCGCCTTTTTCTTTTTATTCAGTAGGTAGCTCTATCGATCAACTCTATAAGGCTCAGATGGAATAATCGGCTTACGCCGTAAAATCAAATCTGCTAACAATCGGGTTGATGCTGGTGCCAACACCAATCCATTTCGGTATTGGCCTGCATTCACATACAAATTATCCACACCCGGTACGGAGCCAATATAAGGAATGCCTTCAGGAGATCCTGGTCGTAACCCAGACCAATGATGCTCTACCGGATATTCCCTGAGCTTAGGAATAATATCCACAGCCGTTTCATACAGGGATTTTGCAGCTTCTTCAGTTGTACGCTTTTCGAAACCAATACGCTCTAAGGTACTGCCGACAAGCACCCTTCCATCATTACGAGGGATTACATATCGGCCACCCTTAAGCACCACTCGGTCCACAAGGCCTGGTACCGCCTTAAACAGCATCATCTGACCATGAACAGGCTCAACAGGCAGTTCCACTCCAACAGGTTTCAGAAGTTCTCCGCTCCATGCTCCGGACGCAACCACAACTTTATCTGCATACAGTTTTCCGGCAGAAGTTTTTACCCCTACAACCTGCGTATTCTCTAGAATCAGTTCCGATACTTCATTGTGTTCCTGAAGATCGATATTAGAATTGAGCTCCATACTCCTACGCAGTGACTGACCTAAACGCGGATTTCTTATACTGGAGACCTCAGGCATCCACAGACCTTCCTGCAGATCTGAGATAAGCTCAGGTTCTTTTGCATAGAGGAAATCAGAGTCGACTAAACGCAACGGGCGGTGATATTTTTCAGCCCATGCCAAAGCATCTGCCTGATCTTCTACTGCCACCATTAACATGCCCTTCTGGCGCAACTCAGGGTCGATACCCGTTTCTTCCAGAAGCTCTGTAGCCAGATGCACATAACTACTCTGAGACCAGGTTGCTAATTGCGTCACCGGCTCCGGGTAACGCCACGGATAGAGCGGAGAGACAATCCCACCGCCTGCCCAGGAAGACTCCTGAGCACAACCTTTGCGATCAATAAGTGTAACTTTCACGCCCGATTGGGCGAGCTCTCGCGCCATCATCATACCTATGACGCCAGCGCCGATAATCAGAACATCTGACATGGAAATCCTAAATATAAAACATAGAGCCCTGTATTCTGCTCTTACTCATGAAGGATGCCAAGTTCAATATGAGGTGACACGATAACGCCCGGTTAAAGACACCACGACTCCCGCTTGCTCACCTTCAGAAGTACTTATTTTAAAGGTGCCATTACTGCCACCGCGCACGGTCCCATCGGAGTCGTAAATCAGCATATCACCACGATTCCAAATGACCTCAGCACCCTGGATATCCAGATCAAACCAGCCCAATAGTCGTTCGGAATTATCAAATACATTGTTGTAATCAGAATCCAGAAAAAGAATGGCATACTGCCACTGCTGTTTTGAGCTTTTGCTGTAACTGGCACAAGAAACATTATCTTCTGTACGACATAATGCAACTCGTTGGCGTTTATCAACGGCTTCTGTGCGTGCTCTCGCTAACATGGTTAACAAAGCAGATTTCGCGCTACTGACCTGAGCGTCAGAAATAAGGGTATTTAAACCCGGTACCGCGATAAAAATCAGGATTGAAGCTATTGCCAAAGTGACAACCAGCTCATATAAAGAAAACCCCCGCAAACGCAAGGGCACCTCGAACCTAACAGGCCGAACAATACCTTCCATGGTATATCTCCCTGAAAATTAACATCCATGTTAATTGTTAGAGTATCTGAATTTTACTCCCAGCAAGCTGCTGGTGTTTTTTGACCTAAATGATTAAGGGTTAAACTTGGACAAGCTGTATCCTCATCCTGTGGTGCAACTGGTGTTGCCGTAAGCGTATAGGTACTCAAATAACTTGCAGAAGAACCAGAAGCTGTTACTGCAATCTGATAATAACCATCAGGAGAAGCATTGCCTCCAATATCTCCAATAGTACTGCTGTAGCTATTATTTGAAGAGAAATGCCTTTCCTGCAGGTTAGCAGCCCTCGTTAGAGCAATTTGACCATCAGCTCGGCGTGATTCCAAAACAATCTGCTGATACGCCGGATAGGCAATCGATGCAAGCAGACCTATTACAGCGACTACAATCATTAATTCTATAAGCGTCATGCCACGTTCTTGTTTATACATCATTTCAAGATCACTTCTCGCCAAGACTGACGACCTCCTAAAGAACTATCCACATTTAACTCAGTACCCGCAGTAGGTTTTTCCTGAGTGGTATCACGTATAAAGGCACCCGATGAACCCTGAGTAATCACCTGTACCCCACCTTCACTTTTGTGGATTACAGGATCGGTTACCAGGCCCTGGCCAAGAGTAACCTGGGATCTGGCCACTTTTTCTGTTGTATCACTGTCACCGTCGGCATCATCACTGTCATCAGTTGAACCTAAGTACAGATCCGGGGATGCAGTACCGGTTGCAAAGTTCAGCGCATGCAGATACGAGGTCCCCTCCGGCGAACAAAGATCTGAGTTGGGTTCGTATTCAGCAAAGACAACGGCCTGGCTGACTAATGCAGCAATACCCAGAATGCGGCCACTCGGGTCTGTACCATTGTAATTCAACTCTCGATACCAGCCATCATTACTTTCAACTTCAGCAACAATTTCGTCGAAAGTATTCAAACGGTTATCGGAAGGGACCACCGCATTACCATTTACGTATATGGTAGTGTCTGAAACATCAACCAGATCTGTACGATCAATATTACCTGAAAAGTCATGAGTACCATTGTTTCGCATAGGTTCTTTTAAACCATACAAGTAATGCTGCTGGCTGGATGTATTATCACTTAAGGTAAAGAAGCGACCTGAGCCAACAAACATCCAAAGTTCATCATTTTCATCTTTAGCAAAGGTAGGACGCTGGGCAATCGGATCATTTACATCACCAAATAATGTAATTGGCCACCTTGCTGAAGTCGGGGTATTCGCATTTGCGTCAACTCCAATCCGATAAATATCACCACTTGGAGAGGAGGCATTACCGCCAACCGTTCCTATGTAGGCATAGTCATCAACATAATCCAGATCCCAGTCCACCACACCAACATCGCCAAAGAAATCGGTTGCACCTGCTGCATTTAATTGGATGGTATACAAAGTTCTCCCTGTACTGGTTTTAGTATCACCTAAATCATAAAGGAATACGTCTGGATTACGCGAACTTGTTACTGTGTTCTGATCATCTGGACCAGATGCAAACATCAGATACCACTTATTGGTAGCGATGTTACCCGGTGTCCAATCCAATGCATTCGCTACCGGAACACGATTTTTAACAATCATTGGACGGCCGGTGGAAAAGCCCAGATCCGACGGAGAAAGCTCAGCGATTAATTCCGGAGGATTCTCAGGATTAGTGATATCAAAAATCATATAGGATGATTTAACAGTCTCATTGGCGTTTACAGAGCTATCACTATTCACACCATCTACTACAATCTCACCACCACCCAGGCGCATACCTACAACCAGAATAGTGCCCCAACCATCAGGGTGATCCGAATCATCCGGGAAAATATTCACATCAAATTGCTGAGGAATGCCGTCGACATAATAGACATGAGGATAATCGTCCTCGGTTAACCACTGCAGATGAGGTAAAGCCGGTTTAGGGATATAGGCCCACAGCTCAGAGCCAAGCGGATGAGCCGTTTCACTATTAAAGCCAGCTGTCTGGTACCCTTTAGTGGATACATTCCAGAAGCCGGCATTAAACGCATGCAGCATGCCATCATTACTGCCTACATAAACCACATGCCTGCGATCTTTATAATGGTCTTTGAAATCTGTGTAACTGGTATCGAAATACAGGCTGCCATAACGAGCGTTAGGGCTACCCACAACCAGAGGGGTAGAGTGAACAATATCACCTAAGCGCCATACTTCCTCAGTACCATCGCCATCATAATCAATGGTTCTGTTTCTTAATCCAGAAACTTCCTGACCACGAATGTAGTTGACCAGGTTTGCAACGGTTAAAGATCCCGGCAAAGTACCCAACAAACCACTTCGATTAGTAGAGGATGTGAAGTTAGTAGTATCAAACGGGATCAGGTCATAAGTTGTAGCGTCTGCATCGATATCTTCGCCCGTATAAGTCACTATATAACGGCCATTTGCAGCAGAAGCAGTATAACTTCTCTGAGTAGTGACGTTACTTAAACCGGACAGTTCATCTGACGCATTCCAGAGAGTATTTAGGTCCGTTAGTTCTACTGGTGAACCGTTCTTAGTGGTGGTTTCACCATTATCTGCAGTGGAATAACGCTGAACCAGCGTACGACCAACATTGGCATCATAAAACAACTCAACGATCGAATCGTTGTAATAACTGTCCAGTGTGCCGTTGCTGTTAGTGTCCTCGCGGAGATAACCATTACTGTCGATAAACAGAGAATGCAGAATACCCTGCCAACTGATTTCTTTACCATCAGCCGTGAAACTTGGCTGATACAACGCCTGATACACAGCACCTTCACCGGTTGTACTGTTTGAGATTACTGCAGCAGCCGTAGAAGATGAGACACGTGCCAGCACAGATTGCAGCACTTGCCTTAACTGCGATTCAAGGTTGGCCGGGTTACTTACCAGGAAGTAATTATCAGGGATCCCATCCGGAGTATAGGTGCCATCATTGTTATCGCGGCTGTCCCATTCATTCTGACTGTCAGGTTCATCATCGGTGCCACCTACGGCATCTTCAAAACCACCCCATTTCGCAGCATACCAGAGTGGGTTTTCCAGATAGCCGATAGTGCTTGACCCAAAGTCAAAGTAGGAGACATCCAACCGGATATCAGTATCAGGTGTACAGTTGTCATTCACAGCTGAGTCAGCTGTACCAGGGCAGAGCCCATCAACATCCGCTTCAGTATCCGAATAAGAGTCATTGTCAGTATGAGCTACGACCTGAACGGAACTGCTCGATGTGACACCACTTATTGTATACCCGGCCGATAAATCAAAATAGCCACCTGAAGCACCTAGTAGATAAGTAGTTACCTTGATCCGATCTGTAGCAGTAACTTCATACTTATAGCGAATCAACAAGTCTTCATCATGGTCACTGCCCGCAACCATATCCTCAAAGCTGACATCAATGGTTCCGGAATCCGCAGTTTGAGAAACGATATAAGTCTTAACCAAAGCCATATTAGTATCAGCGCTCAGGCTGCCTGTAGCGAGGTTGACCGCAGTAGGTGTTATTTGAGCAGTTTTGCCGTCATGGGTGATGGTAAAGGTCGGAATAGGTGGGGAAAGTGATATGGCATAGGTAGTCACACTTTGAGTGCCATCAACAGAGCTGTCCAGATCATTGGTTTTGGCAAGATACGCTAAACCCGCAACATTATAATTACCCGCTAAACCACCTGCATCCGGGCATAAACCCCGGACATCATCAAGATCCGTTACCGTCTTAGCCGAACAAAGGTTGTCTGGAGTATCTACACCATTGTAGCCTATAAAATATTGACCACTG
>JASBRM010000148.1 GCA_030149405.1 Neptuniibacter sp.
AGCGGTTGGAGATACGTTGCGCAAGGCCAGTTTCACTAATCGCGATGCCGATCACCAGTCCTGAGAAAATTAACCAGCAGGCGGTTGAGCTCAGGCCTGAAAAAACAACTTCCGCAGGCGCGACCGCCATTAACATTGCCAGAACCATTATCAAAAGGGCGCTGACGTATTCCGGCAGGGCTCCGGTCGCAAACAACACCATGCCGGTCATAATCAGCAATGCAGTTAATGTTTGTTGCTGATTTAAAAGCTCAACTGCTGGACTGAACAACAAAGTTGAGGAAAGCAGTGGTATTAAGATTATTGCAATGATCTGGGAGCGATTAAGCAGAATCTTCATGACGGGCTCCAGGTTGTTAATGCTGGATATTTTGCCAAGAGTAAATTATGTTTTAAGTCGATAAAATGACAAGAAATGTAGAATTTAAGACATCATGACCCATTTAGAAATAGCACCTCGAAAACATTATCGTTCTACACTGGGCATGCGGGTGGATCCTCTTTTACCGATTCTTGGATTACACAACTTGATTTCGGCTGAGTTGGAGTTTGATTTTCATTCGCACCCCAGAGGGCAGCTGGCTTATGCTTCCTCCGGTATCATTAAGGTTTACACTGATAGTGGTTGCTGGATCGTACCACCGTCGCAGGCGGTCTGGATTCCGGGTGAGATGAATCACTCAATCATTCCTGAAGTCAGAGCTGAAATAAGGCATCTGTTTATTGATCCCTCTTGTCTGAATAAGTTTCCTACCCAATGCAGTGTGCTTGAAGTTTCCCCACTCCTGAGAGAATTGATTTTGAGAGTAGCGGATTTTGGAGATAACTACGCAGAAAATAGCCCAGCCAGTCGCATCTGTGGTGTCATTCTTGATGAGATGCAAGCGCTTAAACCCTCACTACTGCACTTACCATTAGCCAGTGACAGACGTTTGCAAAGGATCATGAAAGCCATGATAGCAAAACCTGAAGCCGAAACAGGTTTATCTCACTGGGCTGAATTTGTGGGTGCCAGCGAACGTACCCTGAGTAGGTTGTTCCATAAAGAAACGGGCATGTCGTTCCAACAATGGCGTAAACAGCTATTGTTACACGAAGCAATTGATCTATTGGGGAAAGGAGAGTCGGTGCTTAATGTTGCACTGGAACTGGGTTACAGCAGCCCCAGTGCATTTGTGGCGATGTTCAGAAAAGCATTAGGTACAACGCCGGCTCGGTATTTTAAGGAAGAGATTAGCTGACATCCATTTTGAAAATGTCTGGATGTTTCTCCAGAGTTTCAACCAGCAGTTGCATCTCTTCTGGTGTACCAATGGTAATACGAAGATAGTTATCAATGCCTGGTTTACTGAAATAACGCACCAGAATCTTTTTACTTCTCAGATAACCCATCAGCTCAGCGGCTTCCAGAAAACGGTGGCGACTGAACAGGAAATTAGTTTTTGACGGCAGGCTTATAAACCCAAACTCTGCCAGACGATCAGCCGTCCATTCCCGGGTTTCAATGATCTTCTGCGTGGTTTCTTCGAAATAATCTACATCTTCAATCGCAGCAACAGAGGATTCAATCGCAAGCATATCCAAAGGATACGAGTTGAAACTGTTTTTAACCATCTCCAGGCCGGTAATCAGATCTTCGTGACCGATAGCATAACCCACGCGCATACCTGCCAGAGAGCGGGATTTAGAAAAGGTCTGGATGACCAGCAGGTTAGGGTACTTAGAGGTCAGTTCAATGGCGGATTTCGCGCCAAAGTCGACATAAGCTTCGTCCACTACTACGACCGATTCTGTATTGCGTTGCAGCAAAGCTTCAATCTCGTTTAACTCAACAGCACGGCTGGTAGGTGCGTTGGGATTGGCAAAGATAATACCGCCGTTTTCCTCAGGGTAATCTTCCAGATCAAGAACAAACTCTTCTTTCAATGGGATTTTCTGGGACTGGATGTCGTACAGATCGCAGTAAACTGGATAAAAACTGTAGGTGAATTCAGGCATCAACAGCGGCAGATCCTGACGGAAAAATGTCGCAAAGGTATGAGCAAGTACCTCATCAGAGCCGTTCCCAACAAACACGTTGTTACTGCCAACATTAAAATGTTTAGCAATCGCATCCTTCAACTGGCTGCATTCCGGATCTGAATACAGACGCAAACGTCCTGTATCAAAATCAGAAATAACCGCAGCAGCTTTTGGAGAAGGCGGGTATGGATTCTCGTTGGTATTCAATTTGGTGATGCCACTTTCTTTTGGCTGTTCACCTGGAACATAAGGTGTTAGACGCTGGATTGCGTCACTCCAGTATTTGCTCATATGGGTATCCGATACAATCAATATTCTCGGTTATCAAACCGGTCGGAAAGCATATCAGATATCATGTATACAGATAAGGAGAAGAGGTCGAATTTCTATGGTTCAAAAGCGGGTTGGCGAGGTTTAACTTCAGTTCTGAAAGCGTTGAATATATTGAGCTGTAACTGTATCCATAGTGTTTAGGTGATTGATAAACCAGGTAACAACGGTTTCAGAAATATAATTTTTGATCTGTTCAAAATCGTGGCAAGTGTTCCAACGTTCAATTTCTTGCTTTAGCTCTGCCAGTACCCGTTCGTGTTCGCCTTTATGGCAATCGTAAGGAGGGAAATTATATTGTTGCATCGCTTCTTCTTCTTTGGCGAAGTGTTCAGCGTTGTGTTTAAGAAAAGCATGTAACGTCTCTGTTACCTTTTCGCCATCCTTAGCTTCAGCGTGGATCAGTAAAGAGTTGATCAGGTTCACCGCTTCTTGATGGTCTTCATTCATGAAGCTCAATGCAACTTGAGGGATTGAATGAGGATCGATACGAGTCGTCATGGGCGTTGCTCCTGATAAGTTCATTCGACTCTAACAAATTGTATATCTGCGAAAGTTGATATCTATCAATAAATAGGTATCTAAAATACATCAATAAGTAAAGTGTGCAATTTCAGAATCAAAAAAGGAGGCATTAGCCTCCTTTAAATCTTCATAGATGAAATTAACTTTGAATTTGAATCTGACGAGGTTTCATCGCTTCAGGGATTTCTCGAATCAGGTCAATATGCAGCAGGCCATTTTCCATAGATGCAGTTACGACTTTAACATGATCTGCTAGTTGGAATCGGCGCTCGAAGTTACGTGCGGCAATACCTTGATAAAGATACTGGCGTTCCTGTGGCTGCTCTTGTTTCTGACCAGTTACGGTTAAAGAACCGCTTTCACTTTGGATGTCCAGTTCATTGTTCTCAAATCCGGCAACGGCCATTGTAATTCGGTATTCGTTTTCGCCCAGTAGTTCGATGTTGTATGGGGGAAAAGAAGGCTGGTTATCATTGCGGCTGGCGTTGTCGAGCATGTTTGCTAAACGATCAAAGCCAATTGCAGAACGGTACAGGGGAGAAAGATCAAATTCACGCATGGTGTATATCCTCATCAAGCAATATATCTAAATTTTAAGTAGCCCCTCTCTTGAGCGGGCAGTTAACCAGCCTCTCTTGAGCACTGGTAAAGGAAGGTGCGAATAAGTCTATAGCAACTCAGCGAGACCTTAAATGTACAGATGCAAGGCAGGTTTCGCAGATAATGGCCGTAGCCCTTATCAAGAAATCTAACACAG
>JASBRM010000149.1 GCA_030149405.1 Neptuniibacter sp.
CCTCACAAGCGATACGCTTTGAGGTATTGCAGCGTCCCATTCGTCTAGTGGTCTAGGACACCGCCCTTTCACTGCGGTAACAGGGGTTCGAACCCCCTATGGGACGCCATTCTCTTTGAGAATATGATTTGCGGGAATAGCTCAGTGGTAGAGCACAACCTTGCCAAGGTTGGGGTCGCGAGTTCGAACCTCGTTTCCCGCTCCAACTCTTCGGAATATGAAGAGTTACAAGTTGCGTCCCATTCGTCTAGTGGTCTAGGACACCGCCCTTTCACGGCGGTAACAGGGGTTCGAACCCCCTATGGGACGCCATTCCTTCTCTGATTTCCCGATTGTTTCATCTATAAAAAATGTTTAAGGCCAGATTAATTCTGACCAAAAACACTCGCACGTTTGTTGATGTAATCAAATTCTTCGTTCTGCTCTTCAGATTCAAAACGCATTTCATCCAGTTGCTGGAATTTTGCTAATTCATCATCAGTCAGGTTATGGAGGTTGTTGCCGCCAAAATACCAAAGCAGATCACGAGCAATCAGATGGGCGATTTGTGGGTAACGGCGGAATGCTTTATCGATGAAATCTTCGCCGTGTTCGTGAGCAGAGGATGGTGAGTTTTCGAAAGCTTCAATCAGAGTTTTAAATTCATCTATAAACTCAATGTCATCTGAGGTTGGGTTCTCAGATTTAAACGGATCGCGGTTGATGAAATTATTGTAAGCAATTTTCAGAAAATTAAGGTGATGTTGCTGGTAAGATGTCATGCGAACTCCAGTATAATGTCTAGGGCCTGTTAGCATTAATTGGAAGTGCCGCGTTGCAGCCCCAGTTTGGGATAGACAAGGCACGAGGAGAGACGTTTGGTCATTCCAAAGAAATGACGAGTAACGCCGTATCGCGCAAATTGGGGCGCAACCCGAAGGGCCAAGGTCATTTCTGCATGATTCGGCGTTGTATTTCGTTTATGTACAACGAGTACACTGCACTCAATACGCCTTGACTCATACGTAAATGGCTGTTGGCGCGGCTATTCTAATTAATGCTAACAGGCCCTGGTTATTTTAAGCTCCTTTAAGCTTCGGCTCCAAACTCTTAAAGAGAATATTCATACAAAAACAACAGGCTGTTGCATTAGTGGCCATTGAAAAACATGGGATCAGCACCACTTTGTTGGTAAACCATCTGTTCAGGATCATACATGTCGTCTGCTCTTTCTATACGAAACCTAAAGAAAACCTATGACAACGGCTTTGAAGCGCTCAAGGGTATTAGTCTTGATGTAAAAGCCGGGGATTTCTTTGCCTTGCTGGGACCAAACGGTGCAGGCAAATCAACCACTTTGGGGATTGTGTCTTCGTTAGTTAATAAAACTGAGGGTGAGGTTGAGATCTTTGGTGTTGATCTGGATAAGGACCTGTCTGCAGCAAAAATGCGCTTAGGCGTGGTGCCTCAGGAATTCAATTTCAACATGTTTGAGAATGTGAAGGATATCCTGATCACGCAAGCAGGTTATTATGGTATTCCTTATTCAAAAGCATCGGAGCGTGCAGATTACTACCTGAAAAAATTAGGCTTGTGGGAAAAAAGAAACGGGTCTTCACGAATGCTGTCGGGTGGTATGAAACGACGTTTGATGATCGCGCGTGCCTTGATGCATGAACCCAAACTTTTGATCCTTGATGAGCCAACGGCTGGAGTAGATATTGAATTAAGACGTTCCATGTGGGACTTCTTAAAAGAGATTAATGCCACTGGCACAACAATTATTCTCACTACTCATTATCTCGAAGAAGCAGAAAGTCTGTGTCGGAATATCGCCATCATTGATCACGGTAACATCATCAAAGACACCAGCATGCGTGAGCTGTTACAGCAACTGAATACCGAGACTTTTATTCTGGATCTGGAAGAATCCTTTGAGCAAGCGCCGGAAATAGAAGGTTATGAGGTAACGTTTGAATCAGAACATTGCCTTGAAGTCACGGTTGAAAAAGGGCAGGGCCTTAATGACCTCTTTACCTTACTGGCTGAGAAGGGTTTTCACGTCAGAAGCATGCGCAATAAGTCCAACCGTCTGGAGGAGCTGTTTGTTTCTCTGGTAGATAAAAATCTGAAACAGGAAAACTGATGCAAGCCCAAGATCTATTTGTTGCTTTTTGGACCATCGTAAGACGAGAGATCAAACGCTTTATGCGTATCTGGGCTCAGACGCTGTTGCCGCCGGCAATTACGATGACCCTGTATTTCATTATTTTCGGCAATCTGATCGGTAGCCGAATTGGTGAGATGGGTGGGTTTAACTATATGGAATATATAGTGCCAGGTTTGATTATGATGTCGGTCATCACCAACTCATACAGTAATGTGGTGTCCTCTTTCTACAGCACTAAGTTCCAGCGTCATATCGAAGAACTCCTGGTTTCCCCGGTGCCGGAATGGGTCATTCTGAGTGGTTATGTGATTGGCGGTGTAACTCGAGGTCTGGCTGTTGGTTTTATCGTTACACTACTTTCATTGTTCTTTACCGACCTGCAGGTACAAAACCTGTTTGTAACTATTTCTGTGGTGTTCCTGACCGCGGTCTTATTTGCATTGGGTGGTTTTATTAATGCAATCTACGCCAACTCATTTGATGACATCGCAATTATCCCAACTTTTGTACTGACACCTCTCACCTATCTGGGCGGTGTGTTTTATTCTATCCAACTGCTGCCGGAATTCTGGCAGGGAGTATCTCAGCTGAACCCAATTCTCTATATGGTGAATACGTTCCGTTACGGTATCCTAGGTGTGAGTGATATAAATGTAGGGTTTGCCTTCACAATGATTTTGCTATTTATTGGAGGCCTGTTTTCATATTCCCTGTATCTGCTGAAAAAAGGCAAAGGAATTCGTAGTTAATGAGTGATAAAGAGATCCTGAACCAGTCCCCACTTGGGCAAGACACCCAATACGTCAACACCTATGATCCGGAGTTGCTGTATCCAATAGCGCGTGATCTGAATTGGAAAGAGCGGGGCGTTGAGCGTAAAGAATTACCGTTCAAGGGAGTAGATATCTGGAATGCCTATGAGCTGTCCTGGCTGACTCAGCGGGGTAAACCTGAAGTGAGATTGGCTGAGTTCCGTGTTTTTGCTGACTCCGAAAATATTATCGAGTCCAAGTCATTTAAGCTGTATTTGAACTCCTTCAACTTAAGCCGGTTTGATTCGGAATCTGACGTTAAAGCGCGCCTTATAGAAGACCTCAGTAAAGCAGCGGGTGGACGAGTTGATGTCCGAATCTACCACCCGGATCAGGCACCGGAGTTTGGACAATTTACTGGTTTCTGTATTGATAATCAGGACATAGAAATTGAGCAATACACACCAGCACCTGAGCTTTTGAAAACAGGTGAAGATGAGGTGGAAGAGGTTTTGTTCAGCCATCTCCTCAAATCCAACTGCCCGGTTACTGGCCAGCCAGACTGGGCCACGGTTGGGATCAGCTACTCAGGTAAAGAGATTGATCGTGAAGGTTTACTTCGTTACATCATCTCGTATCGCGAGCATGGCGACTTCCATGAGCAGTGTGTTGAGAAAATTTATATGGATCTCTGGGAACGCTGCAAGCCGGATAGTCTGAATGTATATGCTCGTTATGTGCGTCGTGGAGGGTTAGATATCAACCCATTCCGTAGCAATGAAATGGAAGATATCGATAACTTACGCTTGAGCCGACAGTAGGAGAGATTATAGTGGACGCTATTGAACTGCTGCACAATCGAGTTTCCTGCCCGGCTCTGAATGAACCCGCGCCAACCTCTGAACAACTGGATATTATTTTTAAAGCCGCTTTGAGAGCACCGGATCATGGTGCAATCAGACCTTGGCGTTTCTTAACGGTACAAGGTGAAAACCGCAATCAACTTGGTGAGTTGTTTTTAAAAGCAGCATTATCTGATGGCGAGGAGCTAGCACCAGAGCGCCAGGAAAAGTTTCGTAAAATGCCACTGCGTGCTCCTCTGGTAATTGTTGTGATTGCAGCAATAAAGGAACACCCTAAAGTGCCTGTATTGGAGCAGGAAGTATCTGCAGGTTGCGCTGCTCAGAATATTCTGCACGCAGCGCATGCACAGGGTCTGGGTGCAATGTGGCGTACCGGAGATATGGCATATCACCCGGTTGTAAAAGAGGGCTTAGGTGTTGCAGAGGAAGAAACCATCATTGGTTTTATCTACATGGGTACTGCAAATAAAATGAGAAAAGCACCTCAACACGATATCGTCAGCTTTGTTTCAGACTGGACCGGGGCTCATGAATAGAGATCAGCAGGCGACAGAATTTCTGGCCTGGTTAAAAGGCCAGATTCCCATTATCAACCATATGGGATTCGTTCCTCTTAAATGGGATGGCACTACTTTGCATATGGGTGCTGAACTTGAGCCTAATGTGAATGATAAAGGAACAGGATTTGGTGGCTCTCTGGCGACAGTCGCAACTCTGTGCGGATGGAGCATTGTGACTCTGCATCTCCGGGATTTGGGAAGGGATGATGATGTGGTCATAAAAGAAAGCCAGCTTGAATATTTTCGACCCATTACTTCTGATTTTACCGCGGTAACTTCATTACCTTCTGCCGAAGAACTCGAAAATTTTGATACCAGAATGTTAGAAAAAGGCAGAGCCAGAATGGAGCTGGTGATCGAGATCAATCAAGATAATGAAACGGCATTACGCCTGACCGGTACTTATGTCGCAATGGAAAAAAGAACCCCCGTTTCCTGAAATCTCTCTTGACCCTTAAGTTAACTTTAGGGTTTATTCTGTAGTTATCTCATTAACAGGATAACTGTCATGATCTATCAATTTTCACTGCAAGGTGTGAAGTGTGCGGGCTGCGTACGTTCGCTTGAACGTGGCCTGTCAGGCTCTGAGCTCATTGATGATTATTCAGTTAACTTCGCAGACAGAAGTCTCACTGTTTCATCTGAAGTCGATGCTCAAGCCATAATTTCAGTGGTTGAAGGTGCGGGCTATGGCGCAATTGAAATTCAAGGCGAAGATGACCTTAAGCGGGTAGAGGAAGCAGAGCAGAAGGCTTTTACAGAATCCCTTAAGAAAAGTTTTCTTGCTCTTGGTTTAGGTGCTGCGATGATGGTTCAGGGCATGCTCGGTTATATGCCGGATTTAGATCATCTCTCAGGCATCGCCAGTGGTGCCGGGACTGGCTTGTTAACGCTTTTGGTTTTATACATCTCTGCCCGTCATATCTATACAGGTGCAGTTACCTCAGCCAGTAAGGGCAATTTTAATATGGATACTCTGATTGCTCTGGGCACGGG
>JASBRM010000166.1 GCA_030149405.1 Neptuniibacter sp.
CTCCGTCACACCGGATAAAGTCGACTTTTTAACCTTGATCTCACGCAAAGCTTTCTCATGCTCAGCAATCTGTTCCGCTTCAGTCAATTTCTGGGTGAGGTGCATATAACCGTAGGTGGAGGCACCCACAAGACCCAGAAGAACAATAATCAGGGCTAGCAGTAGTTTATTCATTTTCTTATTCCTTTAAGTAGTGGAAAAGCTGACTGCTTGTTTAAGTGCTTTCCTGAATACAAAGTATAGGTAAATTAAATTTTTATAGTATGTTTATGTAGAGAGAATTGAAAACACCGATGAAAACTATACTCAAGTGCTATCTATCAAATAGTTACCTTTTAGAAGATAGAGAATTAATTACTGGTTTCAAATCTATTCCTATGCCTGCAATATTCGGTTGCATTATTAGTCCGTCATAAAGTGCTTTAAAAAAAGTACTTTTTTTCCTCTTGCTCTCATAGAAATCAATATCCCAAGAGCAGATGTTTTCATTGTTCTTTATTAGCTTCTCCAATTTACTTAGAAATAAAATAAATTCAGGTGTATCTAACAATGCATCCCGGCAGAAGAATACTAAATTTGGGTCTGATTTAGGGGAAAATGGTTGTTCTTTGAGATTGGTATTAGTAATAACGATGAAGGGGCAAATTTCGTCTTCTAAAATTTCTAAGAAAGAACCTGGCCAATCTAAGCTGAGCATTTCAGCTCTAGTTTTTTCATAAGCACCATTAATCGGAGCTATCGCAATGGCTTTATTACCTAATCTCTTCCCAAAATTCATAAATGCATTTTTGGGTGGATCAATCAGGGGAGAGTTTTCAAACCAATCGCTTATTACAAAGTAAATAAAATAATTCGCTGGAGTTTTACTTAGGACAAAACTATCACCTTGTTGCTGCTGTTGCTGTCTCTGCTGTTGCTGTATTTGTGGTCGAAATCTCATGATTAAATAACCCTAGGCTTGTATTGTTTACATAAAAATCAGGAGTGCATTGCTATTTGTGCAAATTCAGCTATTTACTATGTGTCACGTTTTCCAATAGCTTCTTGAGGCCTTTCTGCCAACTTTGTTACATTTTTAATTTGCACTTTACATCCTTATTAATCTGAACAGGAAATGTATCTATCTATGTCTTGATGAGTTATGACAATGTATAGGGTATTTCCAAATTTTTTTAGGATCGATAGCTAACAATTTGTATGTAAAGGATTGATCTATTTTTGAATAGAGTTGGTTAGGGAAAAAGCTTCAATGTTACGTATATCCCCGGTGTTTTTCGAAACCACTTAAACTGGCCGTTAAATAATCCTTTATCCGGGAAGCGCTGAGATCTCCTTGCTGGCTCAATACTGGCATATCTTATCTAAGGGTGAAACCCTTACGGTCCCACTTCAGTTAGAAGTGGCAGAGCCTCAGCGTAAACTTCAACAAATCGACGTCATAAGTTTAAGGAACTTTTTTGGTTATTGTTTTTCTGTATAGAAATATTTTATTTTCATGAAGAAAAATAAACGGATTATGGTTAGTATGTTGAAATACAAAGATAAATGGAGCTTATCTCTCAAGTGAAAAGACCGTATATTTTGGACCTCGAAGCTTCTGGTTTTGGCCGTGAAAGTTATCCTATTGAGGTCGGCGTGGCCATGGAAGAGGGTGAGCGCTACTGTTGTTTGATTCATCCGGATCCAAGCTGGACGCATTGGTCGGAATCCGCTGAGCAATGTCATCAGATTCCGCGATCGACACTCATGCAACACGGTAAACCACTGGATATGGTTGCTGACATGTTGAATATGCTATTGGAAGGCAAGACGGTTTATTCGGATGCCTGGTCCTGGGATACCACCTGGTTGAACCGGTTATTCAGGCAGGCACAAAAGTCGATGACTTTCCGGATCAGTCCACTGGAAATGATCATGAATGAAGAGCAGGTGGATATCTGGGATCAAACCCGTGATCTGGTTACGGATGAATTGAACATTGTTCGGCATCGTGCCAGTAACGATGCCTTTTTGATTCAGGAAACCTATTTACGCACCCGGCAAATTGTTACCGAAACAGCTTAATGGCTAAAGCCCGAACTATTTAAAGTTCTGGCCAAACATCTCACCAATCGCCTGAGTCAACTCTTCACTGCGTTCCTCATTGCGGAATTGCATCAGAATCAGCGCTCTTAATACCGGCATAAACATCAGATCAGAGAGTATTCTGGAGAAGCCTGCCTGGCCTGCTTTACCTATGGCCAGTTTTTCCAGAAATCTATGCAGTACGGTAGGTTCCTGCAGAGCATCAATGCAGCGTGTCGCAACCGCAACTATAACTTCAGGGTCCAATGCGAAATCGCTGTCGATAATCTTTCCGATCAGTTCAAATTTACGCGGCGTGTTTCTGCAGTTGGATAGAGCACGGGTGATGGCGGCGATGTGGTTAGCTGAAGCAGTGCCGCGCTCCAGTGTTTGTTCTGTTCTTAACGCCAGAGCTTCAAACAGGTCGTGGCTTGGTTCAATACTTTCAATACAGGTACAGAGCACTTCAAACGGCGCATCCGGCAGGAGTGGAATAGCTTTAGTCAGTATCTTGCCATTACTGCCTTTTTCATGACGTACAACCAGATCTGCGATTCCCTGATAGCCCAATGACTGCCAGTCATCGAAACCTTTCTGGCCGGAAAAGTATTCCTGAGCATTCTCATAAAATTTCGAAGCAGGCTGGCTTGATGTCAGTGTTGAATACGCATGGAACAGCGCCATTTTCTCCTGATCCGGTTTGAAGGAGAAAGGATTGTCCTTCAAAGCATCTTCAGGCGCTTCGCCATTCTCTTCCATCTGTAAAATGCTGCCTGCATTTTTTAACAAGCGATTAAGCAGATCATCCCGAACTGCTTGTACTAGAAAACCTTGCTCGTCCAGTGGCAGCTTTAAAAACCAGGCAACCCCCTGTTCTTTATTCTTTGGATTCCACAACATCAACGCGATCCAGGCATGCTGTAGGTATGGAGTCGGATATGGTGTTTGTTGGTTTTCAATCTTCTCAAACAGATCAAGAGATAACTTTTGAACACGTCGGCCCATATCAAAGAAACGGATTTGAGCACCGGTTTCGCGAAGCAGTTGAGTGAGAGAAGAGATGTTAGTCATGAATACCACCTTGGAATTTGGTGGGCAATTTTACCAGCTTTGCTTAGGGCCTGTTAGAGCTAATTGATACACCTGTCACCAGCCTTTCCAATCGCCTAGTAGACACTTTTATCAAACAACAGGAGCGAATCAATTATCTAACAGGCCCCGAATAAGACCAGAGAGCCACACCACAGAGTCATATAAGAGAGTACTGGTTTTTACCGGATTTCTTCGCCTTATACATGGCCTGGTCGGCGAGAATTATCGCTTCTTCAGCTGATACCTGAGCATCATTCAATTGGTAAATGCCAATGCTGGCACTGGTTTGCAGAATCAGGTTATTAATTACGTATTCATTTGAGAGGGTTTCCAACAACTTTTCAGCGACGATTAGGCTATCTTCTTTTGATTCCAGATCGGTGAGTACCAGAATAAACTCATCCCCACCGAGCCGAGAAAGGATGTCTGTCTGGCGAATGACTTTGAGCATCTCATCGCTAAGAAGCTTCAGGTACTGGTCTCCAACTCTATGGCCATAGTTATCGTTAATGGGTTTGAAATCATCCAGGTCGATGAACATGACGGCGCCATTTCGTTTATGGCGTTGAACGTTAGCCAACAGCATTTCAAGTTGTTTAAGCAAATAGCCACGGTTAACCAAACCGGTAAGACTGTCGTGACTGGCCTGGATCTCCAGCTTTTTGTTAGCCAGTTCCAGCTCTTTTCTCTGCCGTACTGAAGAATTAATGACAAAACCGGCAAAGATGAAACCAAAGAAAAAGATCAAAATCATGATCTGAATTTGGTTAGAGAGTATGTCTTCAATCTCTTTTTCAGAGCTTTTTCTGGCGAGATTATTCTGGTGTTGCTGTAAGGCGATCAGCTTATCCAGTATCTGAGCAACCACGATCTGGTCGGTCAGTGTTCCGTTGAGTTCGTCGGTGTAATCTTCGTCGCCTTCCACCATAAGCCTGTCTGCAAAGGCTCTCAAGACGGGGGCTCGAGCAGTTGTCTCTAGATCGAGCGCTTTGAACAGGCTTGCTTCATCTGAAGAGTTATCAAGGTTTAGGAATTGTTCACGGGCTTTTTTATACTCGGCACCATAGTGATAGAACTTTTCAAAAAGCTCATCGCGATCAAAAAAATCCTCCTCCAGAGTCATATGCCAGAGAATGATTGCTCGTTCTCTCACCGCTACACGCATTTTCAGAACACTGCTTAGCTGTAGGTCATTATTCAGAGTGGCGTCATTCAGGTTTTCACGTGACTTGGAAAACAAGTCATATGAGTGATAAGACGAGGCAGCAAAGACCAGAAATAGGAAGAAGAATCCGAGCGAATATATTTTAGAATTAGCGTCCTGCATCTAAATACAACTTAAACAATTAATGGCCGAGATCTTAAGTGTAGTCGGTTTGGGAAAACTTGAATGCTTTTTACACTTTTTATTTGTGTGGATTTCCCCTAGTGCAAGAATCGGGTGGATGATGTTTCCGGTACCAAGTAAATTATAAGCAGCCTTTAATCTTATGGATGTTCGCGGTAATGATTGAGAAGAGCCAGTATGAGTTGATGACCGACGTTATTTCACTGATTCAGTCGAATCAGTGCAGGTCTTTTTCTCTAAGTGAGTTGGCTGATACTTTTGATATGAGCGAGCATTATTTTCAGAAACTGTTTAGCCAATGGGCAGGGGTCTCGCCGAAACGATTCCAGCAATTTTTGAGTAAAGAGCGTGCTCTGAAGTTGCTCAAACAAAATCAGTCTGTTTTAGATTCATCACTGGATTCCGGCCTTTCCGGCAGCGGGCGCCTGCATGATCTGATGATTCAATGCGAAGCAATGACCCCCGGTGAAATCAAAGAGAAAGGTAAGGGCTTAAAAATTGGCTATGGCACAGCCTGTTGCCCTCTTGGGAATGTCATTATTGCCTGGACCCGTCGCGGCATCTGTTATCTGGCTTTTTACAACCAGAACTATGAAGTTTACGAAGCGGAACTTAAGGATGAATGGCCTGAGGCTGAGTTTATCCAGAATCAGATGCAAGCAACTGAATGGATAGACCGTATTTTTACCCATCCTGAAACAGATAAACCGCTTTACCTTTTACTGAAGGGAACAAATTTCCAGATTAAAGTTTGGGAAGCTCTGTTGCGTGTGGGAACCGGGCAGTTGATCTCATACTCACAACTGGCAAATTTGTCAGGTTCACCAAAAGCTTCCCGGGCTGTGGGTTCGGCAATGGCGGCTAATAAAATTGGATTTTTAATTCCTTGCCACCGGGTGATTAGAGAATCCGGAGAAAGTGGGCATTATCGCTGGGGTATAGAGAGGAAGTCAGCTCTACAGGCATGGGAAGCCTGCAGAGCTGATCAGATCAAAGATTAGTTCTTTGGACATTCACCTGCTTGTACTGCGACTACCTGTGTGTCAGCACAAGCGCCACAGGAATTTGAATAGGTTTTAAATTCAGTCGCAGATTTGTAGCCACAGGCAGGCATGTAGTCCATAGTGCACATTTGCGGCCTTTCCTGGGGGCAGACGGTAGCCTGCTCTGGTATCACAGCATTTGATTGACAGGCTGAAACAACACTCGCCAACAACCCCAGTATTAAAATTCGGGTAGATCTCATGATTGATCTCCTTGTGGTTTTCCTTTCACTTTCTCGCGTAATGACTGCATAGCGACAAACAGAGCTGGGATAAAGAAGATACCTATGATGGTTGCCAGCAACATGCCGCCCAGAACAACAAAACCTATGGATATCCTGCTCATGGCACCAGCGCCACTGGCGGTAACGAGCGGGATTACACCCAGAATAAATGAGAACGCAGTCATCAGAACTGCACGGTAGCGCAGGTTCGCAGCCTCAGTTGCTGCTTCGATGATGCTGCGGCCTTCTTCACGCAGTTGTTTTGCAAACTCAACAATCAGAATGGCCGACTTACTGGCAAGGCCGATGAGCATGACAATACCAATCTGGGCATACAGGTTGTTGGTTAATCCAGGAATCAGCCACAGTGGCAGGATTGCACCCAGAAGAGCGACCGTAACTGACAGCATAACCGCGAGTGGTATGGTCCAGCTTTCGTATTGGGCAACCAGGAACAGGTAAGCAAACAGCACCGCCAGCGACATAATGATGATCACATACCCCCCGGACTCCAGTTCCTGCTGGGTGGTACCTGTCCATTCCAGTACATATCCATCAGGCAGTGTTTCCGCGGCAATCTTTTCCAGGAGCTGAATGCCTTCACCGGTAGAAGTGTTGCCGCCCAGCATAGCCGTAACAGAGGCAGAACGGTTCTGGTTATAACGAGTAATCGACTG
>JASBRM010000176.1 GCA_030149405.1 Neptuniibacter sp.
GAGGTTACAAGCCAAGTAACAGAGCATCTACCTGTTTTGATGATTACCGCTAACTACAGTCAGGAATTGAATCAGGAGATTCGAGATCTGGGTTACCAGTTGGTTAATAAGCCGATTAAACCTTTAAAACTGAAAACGATGCTTATTCATATGCTCGAAACTTCAGGCATTTAAAATAAAACAAGCATAAAAAAAGCCCCGATTCTCGGGGCTTTTTTAGTTGGATAAGCTTTTGTTACAGGCTGATTTTCTCTGCTAGCAGTGGCAGAAGATCATCAACATTGATGTCGCGTTTTTCTTCATCCCTACGGCCTTTATATTCCAGAGTTCCGGCTTCAATACCGCGAGGTGAGATAACTACGCGATGTGGGATACCCATCAATTCCATATCCGCGAATTTAACACCTGGGCTGGTTTTCTTATCACGATCGTCCAGAAGAACATCGTACCCAGCCTGGCGCAGTTCCTGATAGAGCTTGTCAGTCAGTTCTTTTACGGCTTCAGATTTATCATATTGCATCGGAACGATAGCGATATGGAAAGGCGCAATAGCATCTGGCCAGATGATACCGTTGTCATCGTTGTTCTGCTCGATTGCGGCAGCAATGACACGTGTTACACCAATACCGTAGCAACCCATATTCATCGTAACTGTTTTACCGTTCTGATCCAGAACTTCGGCTTTCAGCGCTTCAGAATACTTAGTACCCAGTTGGAAAATATGGCCAACTTCAATGCCGCGTTTAATCACTAGAGTACCTTCACCGCATGGGCTAGGGTCACCTTCAACTACATTACGCAGATCTGCGACTTCAGGCAGTTCTAAATCACGGCCCCAGTTGATGCCAAACAGGTGTTTACCATCGATATTGGCGCCAGCACTGAAATCGGAAGTTTTCGCAACAGTGCGATCAACAATGCAAGGAATGGTCAGTCCAACAGGACCCAGTGAACCAGGACCCGCGCCAATCAGATTACGAATCTCTTCTTCTGTAGCGAATTCGATCGGCGAAGCCACATCAGTAAGCTTCTCTGCCTTGATCTCATTCAGCTCGTGATCGCCACGTACCAGCAGGGCAATAAACTCAGCAGCACATTCTTCAGACGCTTTAACAATCAGAGTCTTAACTGTCTTTTCAATTGGCTGATCAAACTGTTCTACCAGCTCATCGATGGTTTTAGCATTTGGCGTATCGACAGTGGTCATTTCAACAGTCGCTGGAGCCCGCTCACCCGCAGGAGCGAGTGCTTCAGCTAGTTCAACGTTTGCTGCGTAGTCGCTGCTATTAGAGAAAGCGATATCATCTTCGCCTGATTCTGCTAGAACGTGGAACTCGTGAGAAGACGCACCACCAATAGACCCAGTATCAGCAAGAACCGGGCGGAAATCTAAGCCCAGACGGTTGAAGATGTTAGTATAGGTCTGGTGCATTACGTCGTATGTTTCTTGCAGAGATTCTTCTCCAACATGGAAAGAGTAGGCATCTTTCATGATGAATTCACGTGAACGCATTACACCAAAGCGTGGACGGATCTCATCACGAAATTTGGTTTGAATCTGATAAAAGTTAGCCGGTAGCTGCTTGTAACTTTTAATCTCTCTGCGGATCAGATCAGTGATCACTTCTTCATGGGTTGGTCCAACGCAGAACTCACGATTATGGCGATCATTTACGCGCAGTAGTTCTGGACCGTACAGTTCCCAACGGCCGGATTCTTCCCAAAGTTCAGCCGGCTGAATTGCAGGCATCAGTACTTCCATAGCACCTGAATTATCCATCTCTTCCCGTACGATACGTTCAACTTTACGTAAGGTGCGAAGACCCAGAGGAAGCCAGTTATAGAGACCTGAAGCTACTTTGCGAATTAAACCCGCGCGTAGCATTAACTGATGGCTGATTACTTCTGCATCAGATGGTGTTTCTTTAACTGTAGAGATTAGAAATTGGCTTGTGCGCATTTTATGTAACTCAATCGATTCAAATTCTATTTAAAGTCGCAACATTGTAGGGGGAGGCCGAGTAACTGCCAAGTAAAATCAGGCCTGTTTCAACAATACTTCCCTCTGCGGGAATGGGATATCAATACTTGCTTTATTTAGGGCATTAAACACCGCAAGGTTTACTTGGTATTGAACTTCAAAATAACACTCTGTAGGTACCCAGTATCTATAGGCAATATTCACTGAGGAGTCAGCAAAGGCTTCAATTCCAATCTGAGGAGCCGGGGATGACGTTACCTCATTAAATTCGTGCAACACATCAGCGATAACTTTTATCGCTTCTTCTGGGTGGCTCGAATAACTAATACCGACTGATGCCTCGACAACCTTATGCTCGAAAGAATTAACGATGACTTCGCCAACAATATGCTTGTTAGGAATGGTGATCATCTCACCATCTTCATTGGAGAGAACGGTATAAGCGAGCTTAATTTCTTTGACAATGCCAGATACGCCATTTACATCTATTGTGTTACCGACTACGAAAGGCCGCGTAAGGATGATTGTGAAACCCGCGCCATAGTTTGAGAAAACGCCCTGTAATGCCAGACCAGCGCTTAAAGATATGGCACCGATTGCGGCAACAAATGGGGCTACGCTGATGCCAAATTTTCCTAAGCAGATCACCAGTACCATGGCGATGATGAGGAATTTCGTTGTACTTGCAATGAACAGTGCCAATGTTACATCTACACTGTGCTTTTCGCAGATCTTCAAAACCAGCTTGGAAATCCAGCGGGCTACTATTAGGCCGATAATGAAGATGATGATGGCGCCAATTACGTGGAAACTGTAATTGACGAAAAAATCGATAACCAGATTTGTTAGCCGGGTAATGGTTTCCAGCTCTTTTTGAATTTCTTGCTCCACGAGAGAATACCTACTCAGAAGTTAAGCAGATATCCTTTCAGAATCTTCAACAAAAGCAAAGAGGTCATTGAGTTGTTTTTCGTTGAAAACAGGGATGCCATTACGCATAAGTTCAGCAGCCGCGACCCCAGCGCCATCAATCAGTTTGCCGGAAAAGTTACCGTCGTAAATTCTTTGGTTTCCACAAGAAGGGCTTTTAGCTTTCATAAGCGCACAACAGACATGTTCCTGTTTAGCTTTCTCGAGGGTTTTTTCGGCCCCTGTTAAGAATTGTGGCGTGACGTCTTCACCCTCTTGGGTGGTAATTAGAATAGGGAATTTACATTGAGTTTCGGCTACAGGGCGGGGGATTTGCATGCCACCTGCGATTTCAGGGCAGATCGGAACAAGCCTGCCCTCTTGCTTCCAGCGTTTGAGAATTGGATGGTCAATTAAATGATGACCGCCATCATAGCGGACATTATCGCCCAACATGCATGCGCTAATTAATATTTTTTTCATGTGCAGAAATAATTGTTTTTATTTTGGCGCACATTCTACTTTTCTAATAAATGTTAGCAATCAACTAAAGTATGAACTTTCGAGAAAAAATGACTTTGGTCATAAAAATGACCGAAACTTATTGCTCGATAAGTGCAGACTTTTTAACCAAAAGCGCAAGGTTATCTGAGTTCATTTTCTGCATTACTCTGGAACGATGTACTTCCACAGTTTTAGGGCTGATTTCAAGTTTTTCAGCAATTTCCCTATTGGAAAGACCTGCAACAACAAGGTTCATAACTTCTTTTTCCCGTCTGCTGAGGCTATTAAATTCATTTTGAACCCGTGCGATTGAGGACTGCTTCTCAGAAATTTCTGAAGCCTGTTTGAGGCATTGATTGATGACCCGCAGAAGGTGTTCGTCATCAAATGGTTTTTCAATAAACTCCTGTGCACCCTGTTTTATCGCTCTTACGGCAATGGGTATATCCCCATGACCTGAGATCATGATGACTGGCATATTGATGTTTTTGTCACGTATCATTTTTAATGCGGCGAGGCCGTTAATGTCCGGCATTCTCACATCAAGCAGAATACATCCGGTTTGCCCCTGATAGGACTCCATAAATTTAAGAGGCGAAGAAAAACCGGACGTTTCGATATTTTCAGCCTGCAACAGCCAGCGAACAGATTCTCTGAATCCATCATCATCATCGATAATAAAAACAGTACATTGATCGGGCTGTGTCATGATCTTGCCTCAACAGGTAAACGGATTTTGAATTCTGTACCTGTTACACCATCACTTTCAACCCAAATTTGGCCGCTGTGATTTTCAATGATGGTTCGGGAAATGGGTAAGCCCATACCAAGGCCGTAAGACTTTGAGGTCTGAAAAGGCTCAAAAACGGTTTGAATCTCTGCTTCAGGGATGCCTCCTGCTGTGTCTGTAACCGTAATTTGAATATATTCGTTACAGATCTCGGTGGTGACTGCAACAGGTCTCAGTGCCCTATGAGTATGGCTGTAAGCTTCAATGGCGTTACGGATGAGATTCAATAGAACCTGTTCGATCTGGATTTTATCAGCATAAAGGTTTGGCGTATTTTTGCTTAGGTTGTACTCAAAGCTGATGCCATTGTTTTTTGCTTCTTGTGCAAGGAAATCACAGACATTCTGACAGGATTTGTTAATTGAAAAAGATGTTTGTTTATATTCATTTTTTCTTACGAAGCTGCGTAAACGTTTAATAATTTCAGATGCGCGTTTGGCTTGCTTGGTAATGAGTTCCATTGCTTCAGAAACGATTTCATTGTTGTCCGTATTGCTGTCTCTTAGTCTTCGTTTGGTGCCTCTGCAGTAATTGATAATCGCCGCGAGAGGTTGGTTCAGTTCATGAGCAAGCCCAGTAGCCATCTCCCCGACAGATAAATACCGTGACATATGGGTGATCTCTTGCTGTTGGATATTAGCTTTTTCCTGAGCAAGTTTCTCTTCAGTGATATCTCGGGCGATGAGGGTGTAGTACTCGACTAGTGGAGCATCAGATTTGTTGCGACTATGATGACCAATGATTTCTCTGATCTCTGCGTGCTTTTTCTCGTTGATCTGCTCTGGTAACTGCATCTGAACTTTTCCCAGCCACTTACCAGATTGAGCTGCTGTGTCTAACGCTGGCTTGATTGCCTCGCTGTAATCTTTAGCGCTGAAGAGTTTTTTTAAAGCAATGGACGTTTCAGGAAGTTCTTCAAGCTCAAAAGTACTCAGGCACGATTCATTCATGTAGGTTATTTTCTGGTCAGCATGGTTGCAGAACATAATCATGTCAGAGGATGCTTCAACCACACGGGCTAAGCGTCGTGTTGCTTGTTCCGCTATCTCACGTTCTGAAACATCTCTGGAAACGCAGATGATCTCAATTGGGATGCCTTCTTCGTTACGGATGGTACGGCTGGTTGTTTCGAACCAGACGTAGTAACCATCTTTGTGTTTCATCCGGTGAATGTTGGTATAGATACCCTGACGGTAAATAACGGACTTATTTCTCTCTTTCAGGTTATCGGCATCTTCCGGATGGATTTGGAGATAACTGGATTTCCCTATAAGTTCTTCAGGCTTATAACCTAGGAGTTTTTCACAGGCAGGGTTAACGTCGATATAGACCCACTCAGGTGAAGCGGTATGGCGGGAGAGCATATCTGTTGAATGCTCGAACATCTGACGATAGCGTGCCGCTTCAGTTGTGCATCTTAACAGTTCGGATTCATCTGACATGGCCTAATTATCCAGAGTTGATAATTGCTTGATGATGGACTGAAGAAAGGGGAAAAGGAAATTAATTAACTGCCCCACATTAAAATGTAGGGCTTACATGCATTCTTAATGGTGAAATTAAGCTTCGCGCTTATCGACCATGAAGGTTGCTTCACCAGCGGCAACCAGCTTGTCGCCAACATGTACATCGGTTTTACATTTAACACGACGACGGCGCTGATCGATATCAGTCACAGTCAGTGTTGCTTTAGCAGTATCACCAATAAAAACCGGTGCCCGGAATTTAAGTGACTGGTCCACAT
>JASBRM010000180.1 GCA_030149405.1 Neptuniibacter sp.
AAGTGAGTACGCATTATACGGCTAAAGCCGGATAAGCGCACGAGACATTAGTGGAAAATGCGATGAACAAAATCAGAAACAAAAAGAGCAGCCTAGGACCTGTTAACAGGCCCTAGGCTGCTCTTATAGGTTTGTGAGATCACTTACTCATACATCGCCTGCATGGATTCCTGAGTCCAGTCCAGGCTGGTACGATAAGCGTTATCGTACATGGGGCCATCAAGATCCAGGGGCAGCAAGTCCCAGTCACCGTTTTCATAGTTAACAACGTTACGCAGAACCTGGCCAATATCACCTTTACCCAGAGTAACAGCATCCTTAATGTCATCTCCCAGCGGCACTTGCTCAAGCATTGCTTCACGTTCAATGTCGAGTAAAGCGTGCAAACCAGACATCATGCCCGCCATAAAATAGCTACCCTGATTAGGCTTTTTCATGGCGATAGCGATCTCTTCGCACATGCGACCACGAACCAGTAACGAACGGGTCAGTTCCTGTGGTTTGTCTTTTGATGAAGACATAGCGATCAGGGTCGCCCACTTCTTAACTTGTTCCAGGCCAAGGAGCACAATAGCCTGAGCTACAGATTCAACCTGACGCACTAGGTGGTAACCTGCGGAGTTAACAATACGCAGCAGCTTATAGGTCAGAGCAGGGTCACGGATAATCAACTCTTCAAGCGCTTCAGGTGTTGCTTTTGGATTTTGAAGTTCCTGAATCAACTGCATCAGTGCAACCTGACTGCTGCCAATCTTTTTGCCTTTGATGAGTTTAGGTTTACTGAGGAAGTGCCCTTGAAAGAGCTTGAAACCCAAATTTACACACTCTTCTAACTTATCGTAGGTTTCAATCTTTTCTGCCAGTAACGTGACTTTGTGACGCTTCAGGTGTTCAACCTGTTCAGCCAGCTCTTCACTGGAGTGTTCCATCACATCAACTTTGACAATTTTGCAAAATTTGAGAACAGGATCAAACTCAGGGCTGTAAACAAAGTCATCCAGCGCCAGTCGGTAACCTTCAGCATGCAGAGTTTTAACCGCCTCTACCACTTCTGCATCAGGTTCTATATCTTCGAGGATCTCAAGTACGATATGTTTTTTGGAAAATTCAGGTAAGTTCTTGCCAACAAGAAGGTCGCGGGGCAGGTTTATAAACGCAGGTACGCGTTTCTGCTCGCCTGAATCGGAAATGCTTGTAAAAGCATTGAGTAAAACTTCACTTGTCGCTTCAGAGCCTGAGAAAATCGCATGTTCCTGTGCATCTTCAGTTCTGTAGAGTAGCTCGTATGCCACAACCCGCTGATCGCGATCAAAAATGGGCTGGCGAGCCATAAGTACTTGTGAGCTATCAACGTTGTCCATAATTTATGGATAGTCCCATACAGCAATCGAATGAAGTTAGTCTAACACCGAAAATTCATAGAGGCAGCATCAATTTTAGTAGAATCTAAAGTATTTGTTGCTGTAATCAGATCGAAAAAATATCCGGCTATACAGTATAATGCCCCGGAATTTTCTAACAGGATCTACAAATGAGTATTAACTGGTTTCCGGGACATATGCACAAAGCCCGGAAAGAGATCGCTAAGGTGATGGACGAGGTAGATGTGATCATCGAAGTCTTAGATGCGCGCCTGCCACAATCCAGCGAAAATCCTTTGGTTGATACTCTGCGTAAAGGTAAACCTGCAGTAAAACTGTTGAATAAAAGCGACCTGGCGGACGAGAAGAAAACCCAGCAGTGGCTGGATTACTTCAATAGCCTGCCGGATACCAGAGCGATTGCGCTTGATCACACCCAGAAGAAACAAATAAACCGTATTGCAGAGCTGTGTAAGCAGATGGTGCCTAGTCGTTCGTCATCAGGTCGTCCGGTCAGAGCCATGATTATGGGTATTCCAAACGTAGGCAAATCAACACTCATTAATGCTTTATTAGGCAGAAAAATTGCCAAAGTGGGGAATGAGCCGGCAGTTACTAAAAGCCAGACACGATTCACCACAAAAAACGGTATGGCTTTATCGGACACGCCGGGAATCCTCTGGCCAAAAATAGAAGATCCTGATTCCGGTTATCGACTGGCTGCCAGTGGAGCGATCAAGGATACAGCGATTGAACATGAAGACGTCGCTATTTTTGCCGCAGGTTTTATGAAAGATGATTACCCGGAACGTTTGGTAGAACGCTTTAAATTCAAAGAGATGCCAGAAACATCTGAAGCTGTTTTAGATGAAATAGGTCGTCGTAGAGGGTGCCTGAGGCCGGGTGGGATCGTTGATAGGAATAAAGCATCTACACTTTTATTAAATGAAATCCGTTCGGGCAAGTTGGGTAAACTCAGTTTTGAAACTGTAGCCGAATGGGAAGAGAAACGCCGTCTTGCTGAAGAACAGCGTCTATTGGAAGAAGCGCAGCAGTCAGAAGCAGAACAGAATAAGGTTGATTAAGAATGCCACGTATTAAAAAAAGCCGTAAAGCAAAAGGTTTTATTGACGACCGCGGTCCAAGCCGACAGGAACGTCTGGCAGACCCGGACAGTTATGACAGCCGTAAGCGAAAAGCGCTGGATTCCAAAAAGAAAAAGCACAAGTCTGTTTATGAAAAACAGCGAGAAGCTGACAAAATCGCGAATTCCACTACTCCTCAGGCTGAACGCAAAACCCGTCTGGCAGATAAGATTCGTCGCATCAATAAGGACAAGAATGAAGATTAATTTTGCTGCTTATTGCGCCATAAAATCTTTGTTTAATATTTGAACAATCAGAGTTGCTCTTCTACGTTTACTGAAACAGTAACTTCCGTGAAGGAGAGCGTCATGTCTCATTCTCCTGTTCATCGTGCAGGTGATGAACCAACCAAAGTTACCTTACAAGCGGGGCAAACCTACGCATGGTGTGCTTGTGGACGTTCGGCAACACAGCCCTTTTGTGACGGATCGCATCAAGGTACAGGTCTGGATCCAGTGGTATTTACCGCAGAAGAAGACAGCGATGTCTGGCTGTGCATGTGTAAGCAGACTAAAGGCCCTCCGCTTTGTGATGGTAGCCATAAAAACTGATCTTGCTTATTACTGCTATGGTAAGATAGCGCGCTTTAAAATCAGCGGAGCGCGTTCGTGGAACAATATGATGTAGTGATCATCGGAGCTGGGGCATCAGGGTTAATGTGTGCTGCGACTGCCGGTTACCGTGGTCGCTCAGTACTTGTAATAGAACACACTACCAAGATAGGTCGTAAGATTTTAATGTCTGGTGGTGGTCGCTGTAATTTCACTAATATCCACAATTCACCGGCCAACTTTCTCTCTGCAAACCCGCATTTTTGTAAGTCTGCCCTCAGTCGTTATAAAGCACAGGATTTTATCGATCTGGTTGATCGTCACGGTGTGGAATACCATGAGAAAACTCTGGGTCAGCTTTTTTGTAACGAATCCAGTAAAGAGATTCTTCAGGTTTTACTCACAGAATGCGAGTGGGCTGGCAATGAGTTGAGAACGGAAGTTTCTGTCGAAGGAATTACTGTCCAGGAATCAGGTTATCTGCTCGACACAAATAGCGGTCAAATAAAAGCTGAGTCCGTTGTGATCGCAACCGGAGGCCTATCTATCCCAAATGGCGGAGCCACTAGCTTCGCTTATGATATTGCTGAACAGTTTGGTTTAGAGATATTACCCAGGGCTGCGGCTTTGGTTCCGTTTACTCTGCAGCCTAAAGACAAAGAGCTTCTAAAAGAATTATCCGGTGTATCCCATCGTATAAAAACAACTATAGGCAAAACCAGTTTTACCGAGAATATGCTCTTTACCCATCGTGGCCTGAGTGGACCCGCGATTTTACAGATCTCATCCTACTGGCAGCCGGGTGAAGAAGTTGAGATCGATCTGTTTCCGGAATTTGACCTTCTGAGTTGGTTAAAAGAGCAAAGAGAAGCGCGACCCAAGGCAGAATTAACCACAGTAATGGCCCAGCAGATGAGTAAACGTATGTCACAGGTTTTGTGTCAGCTGTTTGGGTTGAGCGGTATTATGGGTAACCAATCTAATAAAGACCTCGAAACGATCACCAATGCGTTTAAGCGTTGGAAAGTAAAACCATCAGGCACCGAAGGTTATCGTACTGCTGAAGTTACCATTGGGGGAATCGATACCAATGAGATCAATCAGAAGACCATGGAGGCGAAAAAAGCTCCCGGTTTATATTTCATTGGTGAGTGTCTGGATGTAACCGGCCATCTGGGAGGGCACAATTTCCAGTGGGCCTGGGCATCAGGTTTTGCCGCAGGGCAAGTTGTGTAACCTCTAAATAAGAGTAATGCTTTTCCATGGAAGTAATTGAAGAAATACTTCTGAATTCCATAAAGTATTGTGACACGCCAACAGCTAAGGTGACTTTTCGGGAAACTACAGAAATGTAGGAAGAGTTCGAAGTCGCTTAATTTCCTCAGGGTCACAGTGCTAAATTTTTATTTAGCGCATTCGTATTCAATCAATGTTTCAAGGCGATCAAAGGCGACCAAGCTTGGCAGGTAGATAATTCTGACTGTCATGCCTTGTGGCTTAAGCTTTGAGGCAATGATCAACTTGCAAACGTTATACGCATAATCCAGATTTCCTTGTGATCGGCGTATCACTCCAACGCGAATGATTTTCTCAGTGTCCCAGCGGGCATCAGCCGCGATGGGATCATTTTTACTATTAAGGTAGTCCGTTACCAAGCGATGTTTGCTGCTGTAATCTTTACCATTATTTCCTTTCTTGCCGGTAATCTCTTCGGACCGAATATCGTCATTGCTATAGTAACTGTCCGCAGGTTTTTCTTCCTGCATAAAGAATGTTTTGGCAGATAACTGGGTGCTGAAAATCAGCAACATAGGTGCTACTAATATAGGTGCTACTAATATAGGTACTACGAGTTGTAGTAATGCAGATTGGATTTTACCGCGCTTAAAATGAAGCATTCTTAACTAACTCTAGGTGATCATAGTTAAAATCTAGCGCGGTAAACCTTATTTTAAAAGAATAAGTTTATTAAAGTTTTAATGAAAAACTTTTGGTTTATTTGAACTACGAAATCTGTTTTTGGCTTGTCAGTTTTAGCTGAAAATCAGATCTCGTTAGCAGGGGGAATATCCGCAAAAGTACTATTTGCCATCCAACTCGTGATATTGCCAGTCAGGGCCGCAGGCCCTATCAGCTGTAGCTTTTTATCTCTGACGGCCGCTTTATAACTCATATCACCCATCCAGATTTCAATCATGGTTCGTAGATCTGTGTTAAACCAGATATCTACCTCTTTCCCAGGATCAACCGTACAGACATCAATCCCGGCATCACTGACCATAATCCACCATTTTGATAGTTGCTGACGGTCACTGAAGTTGAAGCAGATTGTGGTTCCACCTCCGGGGAGCCTTTCAGCATCAATGCTACGTTCCAGATAGAGCATCAGCAGCTCAATATCCAATTCAGAATCGTCTATCTGACCACGAGTCCAGCGCATACCCCATTCACCGATCTGTTGGATGATAGGTGCAAGCTCCTTACCTTGTTCCGTAAGAAAATACTCATAACCGCGCTGTCCCTGAATTTTTTTACGAATGACCAGGCCGTTATCTGTCAGTTCGTTCAGTCGTTTTGTGAGTACAGTGGGTGATATGGCTGCCAGTCCTCGTTGAAAATCATTAAAACGTTTCCCGCCAACCAGAAGTTCTCGGATGATCAGGAATGTCCACTTCTCACAAAGCAGTTCTGAAGCTTTAGCCACGGGGCAAAATTGTAAGTAAGCCATCTTTATTCTTATTAACTACATTTTCCGTAGTTGGACGCTACGGATTTCATAGCATCTTTTGTAGTCCAAGGGTTTTAGGATTCAAAGCTGGTAACAGCCTCTTAATAAAAACAACTCTGGGAGCAACAAAAGATGCCTAAATTTATTATTGAACGTGACCTTCCAAATATCGGTGAAGCAGATCAGGCAAGCCTGAGTGCCGCAGCTGAAAAGTCCAACGCCGTACTCTCGGCTATGCAAGCCGAAGATAAGGATATCCATTGGCAGCACAGCTATGTTGCTGGAGATAAAACATTTTGTGTTTATGAATGCGCAACTGAAGAGCTGATTCATGAGCACGCTGAACGCAGTGGGTTTCCGGCTAACTCGATTTCTGAGGTTAAAAACCAGATTGACCCATCTACAGCAGATGCTTAATGCAATCTGATCATCAGACAGGGCATGTGGTGCAACCGCTTCACATTAGCACCAGTATTCGTGCCCTGACACTGTACTTAAGACCCCATAT
>JASBRM010000185.1 GCA_030149405.1 Neptuniibacter sp.
TTCCAGCTATCAGCCATACGAAACGAACGTCGCCCCAATAGTCGTTACGCATCGCTTGATCAGTGCGATTTTGAGGTTAGAGAAGTAGAAAAGCTTTTGAAAAAGCTAAGCATCCCATCAATTAATACAACTAATTTTTCGATTGAAGAAATCTCTACAAGGATCATGGATCACGCTGGTCTTGATCGCCGTATGAATTGATAAGCTCTTTGCGGTGAGGAGTAAAAGATGTCTGTATTGCTAATTAAGCAGGTGCAAAAAATAGCTTTGTGTCGCTGAAGGCAAAAAAAAGGCACTAACTAACAGTTAGTGCCCAAGGAGCTTAGTGTAGATATCTAAAATAGATACGGGTTTATACTTATATATCCCCGGTTATTTTGATATTCCAATTTAGTATGATTGATTTTTGTTTGCCGAATGCTATAGATAGCCAGCATTGATTAGTTTTGAATAATTACTCGCTGCTTCTGTCCTGTTCTGGACGCCGATTTTTCGACAGATTTTCTGCACATGAACTTTCACAGTATTAATGTGAATGTTCATTTTTTCTGCGATATCAGCATTACTGAAGCCCTTGCTGATATTTAGAAGAACCTCTTTTTCCCTGACAGTAAGGCCGTCAAAGTCTGGTAAAAAGAGATCTTGCAATCTTCTATCTCCTGCAGCTTTGTATTCAACCTTAGAATGTGAAGTGCGCAAATACTCTTTCAAATAAGCTTTTCCTGATTCCATATCAATTGCGAGCGGTAAAACCAGTATGCCGGACTCGGCCAGTATTGTTCGCAATGGCGCACTGATCAATGGGCAAAAAACAATGATTTTTTCAAACTCGGCTTCAGGAAGAAGAGTAAATCGTGAGAGTAAGTCTTCGGGTTTGTCTGCCCCGCTGGAGCAGCAGAAGATAATGGTTGAAGCATTCAGGGAGGAGATCTCTTCCGGGGAAGCATCAGGCTTGAGTTTATGAACCTCTTTTACAAAAGAGGATTCGCGAAGAAGAATCGCTATCCCTTCGATAAAGAGTGGTTGGCGCCCAACAATTATGGCTCCAGAGGTTCCTGCCATGCTATACAATCAGTCCCGAAAAAAGCGAAACCTCGATTCTATTAGACTTAGATATTTTTTTCAGGCGGAAATCTCTGTTTTTATATACTTTTCTGCTTTCTGGTTATGCATTGCTCAAGGTTGACTGTAAGCAATTGCTCGATGTGGCAGTTTTCACTCTATAACCTAAACGAAAAGTTTCTTACCACCTTCGTTAGCAGGCATAGCGATACCTTGATCTGAACCCCGTGGATTACGGCGCTTTCGGCTGTTAAATTTTGCCTCACACCTTGGCATTCCAATTGCTTTATCTATAAAAAGCCAATAAGAAAATAAGGTAAAGCAACCATGCGACGTATACTGATTCCATCGTCAATGGCCGCGGCGATGTTCGTAGCCACTCCAGCACTGGCACATAATGAAACTGTCAGCCTAAGCTCTTCACTCCTTTCTGGGTTATTACACCCACTGACTGGTTTCGATCATCTGTTAGCCATGATTGCATTTGGTATTTGGTTCTCTCTTCAGAATGCAAAGCAGGTCTACTCGCTACCCTCAATCTTATTAGTGATGCTTGTCGCTGGATTTGGGTTAGGCATGTCAGGTTTAAATCTGCCTATGGTTGAAGGCGGAATCCTAAGCTCATTGTTTGTAATTGGATTGCTGGTCGCAACTGCAACAAAATTGAAAGCGCAGATTGCATTACCGCTTACAGGGGTATTCGCACTTTTCCATGGTTTTGCTCATGGAGCTGAAATCGGAAGTGCCTTTGCGGGCTTGTTTATGATTGGATTCATTCTGTCTTGCGCTTTAACTGTGATGATCTCTTCTAAACTCAGCTTAAACCTTCAAGCCAAAATACCTTTAATCACTAAATTTATTGGGTTGCTCATCGCGATGACAGGTTTGTCATTGGTAGCAGCCTGATAATTCAAGCCAGATCCCCATTGGAAAGGACTCCTTAACTGGCAACCACCCTGGCGGAATACCGCCTCACCACCTAAGCTTCTCTTTCGGGCCTCTGTGCCCGATTTTTTTGCCATTTTTCAGGGGAGTGTCTGAGATAATAAAAGCCACTCTAAAAACGTATTCAGAGCGGCTATTAATTGATTGAGAAGAGATTTAGAACTAGAGGTGGCTTGTATGCCGGCAGCATCTAAAGCTCTGGCATTGTCTAAATATGATTAACAAATCCTGGGAAGCTGTTCACCAACTAACATATCCAGTATGCGCTCACCGCCAAAGCCGGTTTTGACTAAAACACGGCCGGAATAACCATCAATAACTTCGCCTATAATTGCGGAGTCTTTACCTGCCAGATGCTGGCGCATGACTTCCAATACCTGATCAGCCTTTGAATCTGGAACAATCGCCACCAACTTCCCTTCATTGGCGAAATAGAGCGCATCCAGCCCGAGAATTTCACAGACGCCTCGTACTTCAGTTCGAACGGGAATGGCTGATTCCTCAAGGCGAATCGCTACTTCAGAAGTTTCTGCAAACTCATTTAGAACAGTAGCAACACCGCCGCGGGATGCGTCGCGCATAGCGTGAAGCTCTGGGCACACCTCTAACATTGACTGAATAAGTTCATGTAAAGACTGACAGTCTGTTTCCAACTCAACATCAAGAGCCAGATCGCCTCTGGCATTGAGGATGGCTGCGCCATGATCACCTACATAACCATTAACTATGACTTTGTCTCCTGGCTTGCAGTTAGAGGCAGAAATATTGATGCCATCAGGAATAACACCGATGCCTGTGGTGTTAATATAGATCTTATCGCCCTTGCCTCTTGGGACTACTTTGGTATCTCCGGTAACAATCGTAACGCCCGCCTTTTCGGCAGCTTCTCGCATAGATGTGACGATTCTGCGCAGCAGATCCACTTCAAGACCTTCTTCCAAAATCATACCGCACGAAAGGTACTTCGGGATAGCTCCTGAAACCGCCAGGTCGTTTACCGTTCCATTGACTGCCAGGGTGCCGATGTCCCCACCTGGAAATTCAACTGGATCGACCACATAAGAATCTGTAGTAAATGCAAGCTGTGTCCCCGACTGCTGAAGTGCTGATAGATCAAAGCGAGCCTGGTCCTCAAGCTTATTCAGATCATCGTTATCAAATGTACCCACAAACACATCCTCAATGAGATCGCGCATAGCCTTGCCGCCTGCGCCATGAGCCATCGTGATAGTGTCTGCTTTAAGTGTGCGTCTGGATTGAGTCATCTGTATTTGATCCGGTTAAGCGATATTTTTTGCGTCGATTTTGCCGTAGCTGTAATAGGCCGAACACGCCCCTTCCGTTGACACCATAAGGGCGCCCATTGGGGTTTCAGGATTGCATTGTTTGCCAAACAGCTTGCACTCCCAGGGCTTAATTACCCCTTTCAGAACCTCACCACATTGACAGGATTTAGGGTCGGCAATTTTCAGGTTGGGTAATTCAAAAGCCTTCTCAGCATCGAAACGAGCATATTCATCACGGATGCGAACACCTGAGTGATCTATTGATCCCAGGCCACGCCATTCAAAAAATTCACGCAACTCAAAAATATCTGATACGGCAGTCAGAGCGTTGAGGTTCCCGCCTTCAGGCACAATGCGTTTGTATTGGTTTTCAATTCTGGCCTCACCTGCTTTCAGTTGTTCCAGAACCAATAGCAGAGACTGCAAGATATCCAGCGGTTCGAAGCCGGAAATCACCAGTGGGCGGTGATATTGGGTGGAAATAAACTCATACGGTGCCTGCCCAATAACCATGCTTACATGCCCAGGACCCAGGAAGCCATCAATGTACATATCCGGTGAATCCAGAATAGC
>JASBRM010000191.1 GCA_030149405.1 Neptuniibacter sp.
TGGGTTTGTTCAGCAATGACGTTGGCATCACCTATTTGCAGAGTGAAACCGGAGTCGGGGCGGTGTCTTATAGTTTGCCCATGACTGCCTATCGCCCGGATTTGAGATCTATCCAACAGGTGATCTGTGATCAGGTTATTAACTGCATCCGCAAATAGCTTTCCAAGATCAATATCGACGATCCCTAGTAAATCGATTTCATTATTCCCGGGAAGCATCAACTGACGAATTTGATCCTTTAGCTGATCTGGAATGACCTCGGTATGGGATGCAATAAGCTGAAAGTCTGGTGTGAAACCAACCGCCACAGCATCAATGCTGTCGAGGCTGGTTCCTGACATCAGGCCGATATAAATGTCATTGCTGGCTGTCATTGCTGAGTGTTTAAAGCCAGGGATTGGGCTGTATAAGTTTCAAGCTCCGCAAGCAATTCGCTCGTTGTAGTTTTGAAGATGGTTTCTTCAGCTTTGGCGATAGGTGCTGCTTGCGGTAGTTTTACTTTTAACGGGTTTTTATGAACGCCGTTGACCCGGAATTCGTAATGCAGGTGTGGCCCAGTTGCCAGCCCTGATTTGCCTACATAGCCGATAATCTGGCCTTGCTTAACTCGAGTGCCTACTTTCTGGCCACGCTTGAAAGCTTTCATGTGTGCATAAAGGGTGGTGATATTACCGCCATGTTGCAGTACAACTACGTTGCCATAACCGCCTTTCCAACCACGGAATATGACTTTGCCTTCACCGGATGCTTTGATTGCTGTGCCAGTTGCGGCGGCGTAATCCACACCTTTGTGCGCTCTGATTTTGTTCAGTACAGGGTGTTTACGCCTGAGATTGAAGCGGGAGCTTACGCGTGCAAAATCAACCGGTGAGCGTAGGAATGTTTTGCGCATGCTGTAACCCTCAGGGGTGTAATAGCTGCTATCACCTTCACTGTTTGTGTATCTGAGGGCAGTAAACTTGGTGCCGCGGTTTATAAATTGTGCGGCGATAATATTGCCTTCACCAATTTTCACGCCGTCCAGATACTGTTCTTCATAGATGAGACTGAAATTATCGCCCTTACGAATATCCAGTACAAAATCTACATCCCAACCGAAGATACTTGCCAGCTCCATGATTTTTTTACTCGATAACCCGGCTTCTTCGCCTGCAAGGAAGAGTGAATCTGTGATTGTGGCAGAGGTGAAGCGCTGCTTAAGTTCCGGTGTTCTGACAACCTTCTGAATGTCATAGCCGGTCGCTGTTTTGCTGAGCACAGTGCTTTCGAGTTTCGACTGAATGTGTCTTAGCTTTTGCAGCTCGCCATTTTCGATTACGAAGGACAGCGTTTGGCCTGGGAATAAACGGGTAAAGGATTTTGATGATTTGCTGGCTTTCGCAACATGATAGACATCAGTTGCCGTTAGACCGGCCTTTTTAAACATAGTCGTCAGGTTGTCGCCGCTGCCAACTGTGAAATCAATCCAGTTTAAAGGTTTTGTTGGTGGGGCGATGGCTATGGGTTGCTCAATAACTGGCTGAGTTTCTTCGATTGGCTGCGGGCTTTGTTCAAATACAGCGGTTGGTTCAGGTAGAGCATCGCCCCGTGTTGCTTCAACTTGCTCAGAAGGAAGCAAAACTAAAGTTAAGCTCAGTATAAATAAGCAAGCACTTGCCGCTATTAGATGGACCGTGGGAAGTTTTCCACGGAGATTGCTGATGCGATGAAGCACCTCAGTACCCCTTTAATGTAGCTATTATTCTTAACCGCCTGACCATAAGCGATCAATTATGCCACTTTCATAGGCAAAAGTCGGCCCCGGGAGCTAAAACTTAAGGTGTTGCCCGTCTCATATTGTTAAGAAAACGGATTCTTATTTGTTTGCTGCGCCTGCTGCCGTTAAAATAGCGCCCTTATTTTTAATAGCCATCATCTAAGGGCGATGAACAGCAATGAGTGAAACACTTTTACAAGACCTTAAAGCGCGCGGACTGGTTGCGCAGATGACCAGTGAAGAAGAACTGGAAAAACATCTGTCTGAAGGAAGTGTAACCCTTTATTGTGGATTCGATCCGACGGCTGACAGTTTGCACATCGGCAGTCTTGTTCCATTGCTAACACTCAAGCGTTTTCAGGAATACGGTCATAAACCGTTGGCTCTGGTGGGTGGGGCGACTGGTTTGATCGGTGATCCTAGCTTTAAAGCTCAGGAGCGTAAACTGAACGACGATTCCACTGTTGCTGGTTGGGTTGAAAAACTGAAGAAGCAGGTCAGTGCTTTTATTAGTTTCGATTGCGGCGATAACAGCGCTGAGGTAGTGAACAATCTGGACTGGACACAGAATGTTAATATTCTAACGTTTCTGCGTGATATCGGTAAACACTTCTCTGTTAATCAGATGATCGCAAAGGAATCTGTTAAGCAGCGTATCGACCGTGAAGGTGCGGGTATCTCTTACACAGAATTTACTTACATGATTCTTCAGTCATATGACTTCCAGCAGCTGAATGCTTCTCATGGTTGTACTCTGCAGATCGGTGGTTCCGACCAGTGGGGCAATATTACTGGTGGTACTGAACTGACACGTCGAATGAACGGTAATCAGGTATTTGGCCTAACGTTGCCTCTGATTACTAAATCTGATGGTACTAAGTTTGGTAAAACTGAATCAGGTACTATCTGGCTGGATGCAGCTAAAACATCGCCTTATGCGTTCTACCAGTTCTGGCTGCAGACAGCTGATGCTGATGTGTACCGTTTCCTTAAATACTTCACATTCCTGTCTGTATCTGAAATTGAGCAGATTGAGAAAGATGATGCAGAACGTCAGGGACGTCCAGAAGCTCAGCGAGTGCTTGCAGAGGAAACTACCCGCCTCATTCATGGTGAAGAAGGTTTAGCTGCAGCTAAAAGAATTACTGAGGCACTGTTCTCTGGTGATACTTCAAGCCTGAGTGAGCAGGATTATGCTCAGCTAGCGCAGGATGGTTTACCTTCTTCTGTATTGGATCTGGATGCGGTGGCGGATTCACCTCTAACCACAATTCTGTCCGAAGCGGGTATGGCTCCAGGCGGAAAGCAAGTTAAAGATGCTCTGCAACGTAATGCTGTTATCGTGAATGGTAATGCGCACGGCATGGATGACAATATGAATGCTACGGGTGTGTTTGCCGCGGAGAATGCTCTGTTTGGCAAATACTTTCTAGTTAAGCTGGGCAAGAAGAAGCATCACTTGTTTACTAATGCATAAGCCTTCATGACGGCTTATATAAAGGCGCTTTTAAGCGCCTTTATTGTTTTTGTCTGCACATAAAATAACCGCTTTTATGTGTGTGTTTTATCGGGGTAAAAGTTTTTTAATATTTTTTAAAATTAGCTGTTGATTCTGAGGATGAGGTGCTTATAATACGCGCCTCGCTTGAGACGAAACGCTTCGTAGCGTGGGGCAAATCAAGCAACGCTCTTTAACAATTTGATCAGATAATTCGTGTGGGCGCTTGTTGAGATAAGGCAAAGTAGCTTTTATAGCTACGACTTATTTATCTAGACAAGCAACCAAGTGAATTCATTTAAGCGATTTACAGTAAGGTTTAACGTTCTATAAGAATGTTATCCGGTTGTTTAGTACTAGAGCCCGTCACCACATTCCTGGTGACACTTTATGATTTAAACTGAAGAGTTTGATCATGGCTCAGATTGAACGCTGGCGGCAGGCCTAACACATGCAAGTCGAGCGGTAACAGGGGAAGCTTGCTTCCCGCTGACGAGCGGCGGACGGGTGAGTAACGCGTAGGAATCTACC
>JASBRM010000193.1 GCA_030149405.1 Neptuniibacter sp.
GGATATCGCGGTTTTCTTTGGGGCTCAGGCCTTGAAGAATCGCTTTGCGGGCATGAATGATAAACACCTCGCAACCCGATTCGGCAACAGTTTCGACAAACCGGACCAGTTCTTCATAACTGTCCATATCATCAATACCCAGACGGTGTTTTACCGTGACCGGAATCTCAACCTGTTGTTGCATCTCTTTTAAGCAGTCAGAGACTAACTGAGGGTGAGCCATGAGGCAGGCGCCAATCATGTTGTTCTGAACGCGGTCACTTGGGCAGCCTACATTCAGATTAACTTCATTGTAACCATATTCTTCAGCCATCTTGGTACACTGCGCGAGCTCTGCAACGTTGCTGCCGCCCAACTGTAATGCAACCGGCTGTTCTTCTGGGTTGTAGCGCAGGAATCGATCAGGTTCCGCATGAATTAAAGCACCGGTAGTTACCATCTCGGTATAGAGCACGGCATGCTGGCTCAGAATACGATGAAAATAGCGACAGTGACGATCTGTCCAATCCATCATTGGGGCTACAGTAAAACGGCGATTCAGAGGTGTAGAGGTATTGCTCATTTGATGCGGAAAGTGGCCTTGTCAACAAAAGCTGGGATTATATACTGTCGCACACTATTGCGCTGCATTAACAAACATTAAGTGCTAGCATTTTAGGACTATTGGAAAGGTTAAATAATCAGTATGTCAGAATCAGAAAACGGCTATTCAACCAAAAATACAGGTCTGAAGCGCTTTTACCTTGCTTCTATATATTCTATTCAGGGGATGAAAGCCGCTTATGCTCAGGAGCCCGCCTTTCGCTATGAGGTATGGGGCAGTGCAGTTCTGATCCCGTTAGCATGCTTTATTGCAGAGTCTCCAATGCAGTTGGCTGCCCTGATCAGTACCTGCTTACTGGTGATGGCATTTGAGTTGGTGAACAGCGCTATCGAAGCGGTTGTAGATCGAGCCGGTACAGAATTCCACGAACTGGCTGGCCTGGCTAAGGATTTAGGTTCAGCTGTAGTGATGGTTTCCTTGGCTATCGGGGCTTTGGTCTGGGGAGCCGTACTCTGGGAAAACTACGTTCTCTGATTTCTTTCTGTTTATAGAGAAACCTATCATCTATTTGCGGCTTGGTATGTGGGCTGTGTCAATCGAATATGCCGGCCTTTTTCACTCTTCAGCTGGCTGAGTTCTGCTTGCTGGGTATATAATTCGCCATTCTTAAAAAATTATGAATCCCAAGGACACCAATGACGACTGTTCGTACTCGTGTAGCACCTTCTCCAACAGGTGACCCTCATGTAGGTACCGCCTACATTGCGCTGTTTAACCTGGCTTTTGCCCGTCAGCATGGCGGTCAGTTTATTCTTCGAATTGAAGACACTGACCAGACTCGTAGTACAGCAGAATCTGAACAGAAGATTCTGGACTCTCTGCGTTGGTTAGGTCTGGAGTGGGATGAAGGTCCGGATGTAGGTGGCCCTCACGGTCCTTATCGTCAAAGCGAGCGTAAAGCGGATTATGCGAAGTACGCTATGCAGTTGGTGGAAGAAGGTAAAGCTTTCCTTTGCTACCGCACATCGGAAGAGCTGGATGAACTGCGTGCTGCACGCCGTGCTGCTGGTGGTCATACTGCACTGAAACAGAGTGATCTGGCACTACCAGACGACGAGGTAGAAAAACGTAAAGCTGCGGGTGCGCCTTATGTTGTTCGTATGGTTGTACCTGAAGGTGAAGGTGCCTGCGAAGTAGACGATATGCTGCGTGGCACGATTGAACTGGAATGGGGCATGGTGGATGCTCAGATTCTTCTGAAATCTGATGGTATGCCAACTTACCACCTGGCCAATGTTGTTGATGACCATCTGATGGAGATTACTCACGTAATCCGTGGCGAGGAGTGGATCAACTCAGCACCTAAGCATAAGTTGCTGTATGAATACTTCGGTTGGGATATGCCTAAGCTGTGCCATATGCCACTGCTGCGTAATCCGGACAAATCTAAGCTGTCTAAGCGTAAGAATCCGACCAGTATCTTGTATTACCAGCGTATGGGTTACCTGCCAGAAGCACTGTTGAACTACCTGGGCCGTATGGGCTGGTCCATGCCGGATGAGAGTGAGAAGTTCACTCGCCAGCAGATGTTCGATAATTTCGATATTCAGCGTGTGTCTCTGGGTGGTCCTATTTTCGATCAGGAAAAACTCAGCTGGCTGAATGGTCTGTGGCTGCGTGAAGATCTGGATCCTGCTCAGTTTGCTGCCAAATATCAGGAGTGGGCACTCAACCCTGAATACCTGATGCAGATCGTACCGCTGATCCAACAGCGTGTTGAAAAACTATCTGATGTAGCGCCACTGGCAAGCTTCTTCCTTTCTGGCATGCTGGACATCAGTGAAGCGGACTTCGAGCATAAGTCTCTGGAGAAAGACGATATCCGTCGTATGCTGCAATATTCTGTATGGTTGCTGGATACTGAAAGTCAGTGGAACAAAGATCGTCTGTTCGGTCAGCTTAAGCAGTTAGCGGAAGCGATGGGCTTCAAAATCCGGGACTTCCTGTTCCCTCTGTTTATCGCGGTTGCGGGTACCAATCAGACAGTATCGGTAATGGATTCTATGGCTATTCTAGGCCCGGATATGACCCGTGCACGTTTGCGCCACGCGGTGAATGTGTTGGGCGGTCCTTCTAAGAAAGAAGCGAAGCGCTGGGATAAGGAATACCGGGAATTGAGCAAACAGATCGAAGCTTAATTCTCTGGAAATGAAAAAGCCGCTTAACAGCGGCTTTTTTGTGTCTGAATATTTACAGTGCGATCTAACTTATTGAGTGGGCTAAAGTTTGTGAATCTGTCCGGGTTGACACCTAAAAGGCCGCTCATTAATATAGCCCCACCTTTCGATGGGGCCTTAGCTCAGCTGGGAGAGCGGTTCGCTGGCAGCGAACAGGTCAGCGGTTCGATCCCGCTAGGCTCCACCATCCATCTGTAATTTCGATTTACCCTTTAGCGATACGCTTTTTCTTGTCCGGATCATCAAACGGCAGGGTGTGGGTGATGGCATTTACATTCAGGCTGCCCTTCACTTCAATTGCTTTACCTTGTTCAGCAAAGTCCACATCTACACGGGCGATAGCCATAGATTTTTCAGTCAGACGGGAATACGCAGGTTGAGTGATTACGCCAACTTGTTTGCCATCAGCCCATAGGGTATCGCCGATTTCTGCTTCTTTATGACCTTCCAGAAGAACCCCAAAGATCTTGAAGCGTTCCTTACCTTTCAGGCGGAAGTGTTCATAGCAGCCGCGGAATTCTGTTTTCTCTGGGGATACAGTGAAATCCAGGCCCAACTCCCACAGAGTGTCACCGGCAGGCTGGTCATCAAACGGATGGATTTCAGAGTTATCGAATGGATAGAACAGCAGGTAACTTTCAACACGCAGCATATCCAGAGCACTGAATGCAGCCGGGATAATGCCCATAGGTTCGCCTTTTTCCAGAATTGAATCCCAGATAAAGCCTACATCATTGGCCTTACAGAAGATCTCATAACCGCGCTCGCCTGTGTAACCGGTACGGGAAATCATTGCAGGGCGACCAAACAGCTTCGTCTGCATATGGTGGAAGTAGGGCAGGTCGCGAATACCTTCAACATGCTCAGCCAGGAAATCCACCGCTACAGGGCCCTGCAGGGAGATATCATGCAGGTCGTCATCAAACAATACGGCTACCTGACGTCCCTGAGCAGAGCGGATCAGCATCTCGTAGCCGGTGCCTGTGCCGTGCACAACCATATAGGCGTTAGGGCCAGTGCAATACACGATACAGTCATCAATGAACTTACCTTGTTCATTCAGCATGGTTGCATAAACAGACTTACCCGGATAAAGCTTGGAAATATCACGCGTGGTTGCATATTCCAGCAGGTTTTCTGCATGAGGACCCACATAATGAACTTTTTTCAAACCTGATACATCCATCAGGCCTGCTTTAGTACGGATCGCTTCATGCGAGTCACTCACGTCGCCGTCGTAGGTCCAAGCGGTGCCCATTCCGTTCCAGTCTTCCAGTTCAGAGCCGAGTGCTCTATGTCTCTCTGCCAGTGCAGAAATACGCCATGAATTTGCCATTAAATTAACCCTCTCTCTTTCGACATGAGTCGCAGTATGTCTGTCTCAGGTGTCTATGATTTATAGGAATATTTATTTCCTTTTGTGAAATTTATATTCCTTTGAGGCTCACTTTTTGTCAATTACCCCAATATTGGTAAGGGTGGCTACCCCAAAATTGGTAACGATCAAATATGGCTATAAAAGGGTGTGCTTATTTTCGTTTTTCGGCCTTTTCTTTTTTTGAGCTCTGAGTGATCAATCTTGGTGCATCATCAAATTGCCTTGCTCCTTAATAAAGCGCTGATGATTGGGTTCTCAAGCCTTTTAAATCATAACTATCTGTAAATTAAGATTTTTTATCTTTTGGCACGAATGTTTCTATTCCTATTGAGAAATAAATATTCCTAATGGTTATGGAGTGGCAAAATGAAATTGCTTTCAGCAGTTATCCGTCCTCACAAATTAGATGATGTGAGGGAGGCGTTACAGGAGGTGGGTATAACCGGCCTAACTGTAACTGAGGTAAAAGGCTTTGGACGTCAGATGGGGCATACCGAGCTGTATCGTGGTGCAGAGTACAAAATTGAGTTCCTGCCAAAGATCAAGATTGATGTAGGCGTAACCGATGAGCAGGCAGGTCCTGCTTGCGATGCCATTCAGGCAGCGGCAACAACAGACAAAATTGGTGACGGCAAAATCTTCGTTTCTGATCTTGAGCAGGTTGTCCGTATTCGTACCGCTGAAACTGGCGAAACGGCTTTATAAGGAGTAGATGATGGAAAACTTACCAATAGAATTAGCTTATGCATTGGATACCTTCTACTTCCTGATGTGTACCGTGCTGGTTATGTGGATGGCAGCAGGTTTTGCCATGCTGGAGTCCGGCCTTGTCCGCTCTAAGAACACAGTAGAAATTCTGAATAAAAACGCTCTGTTATACGGTATTGCGTGTATCGTTTATCTGGTGGTGGGTTACAACGTGATGTACCCGGCTGATCCAGTCAGTGCTTATATCCCAGGTTTTGATTTCATGCTGGGTGATGACAACTCTACCGAGTCGGTTGTTGCCGGTGGTGACGACGCGCCTTATTACTCAGGCATGGCTGACTTTATCTTCCAGGCCGTATTTGCAGCGGCAACCATGTCGATTGTATCGGGTGCTGTGGCAGAGCGTATGCGCCTGTGGCCGTTCCTGACCTTTGCGGTATTTATGGTGGCTTTCATCTATCCAGTAGAAGGCTACTGGAAGTGGGGCGGTGGTTTCCTAGACCAGTTGGGCTTCCAGGATTTCGCGGGTTCTGTCGTGGTACACATGGCCGGTGCAGCGGCGGCTCTGGCAGCGGTTATTCTGGTTGGACCTCGTAAAGGCAAATACAGTAAAGAAGGTAAAGTGCAGGCTATTCCGGGTGCCAACCTGCCAATGGCAACACTGGGTATGTTTATCCTGTGGATGGGTTGGTTTGGCTTTAACGGTGGTTCTGAACTTAAAATTGCCAATGTTGAAGAAGCTAACGCAGTAGCAAAAATCTTCGTAAACACTAACGCGGCAGCAGCAGCGGGTATGGTGGTAGCGGCGTTATTTGCACGCTTTATGTTTGGCAAAACCGACTTAACTATGACGATTAACGGTGCATTGGCAGGTCTGGTGGCAATCACTGCTGAACCTCTGGCTCCTTCTGCCGGTCTGGCAACCTTGATTGGTGGTGTTGGCGGCGTTGTCGTGGTTCTTTCCGTACTGTTCCTGGATAAACTGAAGTTGGATGATCCTGTAGGTGCGATCTCCGTACACGGATCAGCAGGTATCTGGGGTATATTCGCAGTGATGTTCAGTAACTCCGATGCGACCTTTACCGGTCAGCTGATTGGTACCGTTGCTACCTTTATCTGGATGTTCGGTGCTTCGTTTGTTGTTCTTCTGATCATCAAAGCGGTAATGGGCTTGCGTGTGAGTGATGAGGAAGAGATGGAAGGTATGGATGTATACGAGTGTGGTATGACAGCCTACCCAGAATTTACCAACGAAAAGTAATTTTGATCTCTAAAAAACACCGGCATCTGCCGGTGTTTTTTTATGTTTGAGGTTTTGCTGCAGGCTAAATCTCAAAGTGAGTTATATACCAGTACGGACTATGCCTTTGATCATGTGGAAAAGTTCAGGATATATATTAAGCTTACCTAATGTGACTAATGGATATCATTGCCCACGCTAAGCTTACTACTGACATTATTTTCTCTGGTATTTTCTAAGGTTGTAAGATGAAAGGAATAAGCCTCTGGGCATTAATGCTTACTCTTCTTTTTCCCTCCTTTTCCTATTCATTTGCCTCTGAAATCACCAACCACAATGTAAAGCATGTTACAGCAGGGGTGGTTAGTAACTTTCCCCCGCAATATTCCTTGGATGATGACGGAAATCCTCAGGGGTTTGCTATCGACTCTATGAACGCAATCGCCGAGATAGCCGGCGTGAGTGTCGATTATAAAGTGTATGATCATTGGGGGGATTTAAATTCAGCGCTTAGGACCGGTGAAGTTGATCTAATTCCTAATAACGGAATTACCAATGCGCGCCGAGAGTACTCTGACTTTTCTCAACCTATAGAAACTTTTGCTATCTCAGTTTTTGTCCGTAAAGATAGCACGGGTGTTGAGTCACTGGTTGATTTAAAGGACACAGTAATAGGTGTTGTAGAAAGGAATGCTGCAGTTCTATATCTCGAAGATGTGAACTACCAAACTCAGGTTTACCCCGATTTCTCTAACCTCTTAATCGACTTAGTCAGTGGTAGAATTGATGCAGCTGCCTATCCTGAGCCAGTTGTATGGAAGGTTGCACAAGAAACTGGTCTGGATCACCGCATTCGATCTATTAACCCTCCCTTGATCGAAATAAAACGTGGTCTAGCTTTCCCTAAAGGACATACGAATCTAATCTCATTGTTTGAACCAGCCATCTCCCAATTTATTGTTTCTGAAGATTACGAGCGTATTTATAACAAATGGCATGCTAAACCAAAGCCTTTCTGGAACACCCGTAAAGTCATAACTTTACTTCTTACTCTATCGGTCATTTACCTTTTCGTCGCTTCTTTATGGCGTAATTACAGTCTCAGTAAAATTAATACACGCCTTAAATTGGAAAGCGATTTGAGGGATCAAGCCGAAAGGGATCTCAAAAGCCTTAACGTCGAGCTAGAAGAAAAAATTGGACTTCGTACAGAGGAACTTGCTCAGAGAAATAGAATTCTTAACAGTATCGATCATCTAAGAGAACAGTTCATTAAAGACCCTGATCCTTTTGTCCTTTTCCCTGAACTACTCGAAAATCTCTTGAAACTCACAAACAGTCAGTTCGGTTTTATAGGCGATGTTCTAATAGAAGAAGACGGTGAAAAATACCTTAAGGTTTATGCGATTTCTTCTGCACGACTCGCTGCTGGGGAAGCAAATTCTGAATTCTACAACCTGCTAGATAAGAGCATAGAGATAAGGGAAATGGATGACTTGATCGGAGAAGCGGTTAGATCCGGGAATCCTTTCATTACAAACAACCCCAAGAAAGACTCCAAATTTTCTGGTTCTATCAGCAAATACCCCACTATCAATACGTACATGGAAGTTCCTGTTTATTTTGGTTCGAAGCTCGTTGGCGTAATTGGGTTAGCCAATAGAAAGGGGGGCTACAATCATGAAAGTCTTCAGGAGTTAAGACCTGTTATAGCGGCTCTTGGACAAATTATTGTAGGTCGCTGGGATAAACAAGCTCGTTTAAATGCGGAGTGCGAGCTGAAACTGCAAGCCTCTACCGATTCTCTTACAGGGATTTCGAACCGAAGAAGTTTTGAATTAAAGGTCAACGAAGAGGTAAAAAGAGCCAACCGATATAATGAGCCCCTGAGTCTGATCATGTTAGACATTGATCATTTTAAACAAGTCAATGACAAGTACGGTCACGATGCTGGAGACACAATCCTCATTGAGTTGGTAGAACAGTTGCAGACTAGGCTACGTGAAACTGATTTTTTAGCTCGTTGGGGAGGTGAAGAATTTATGATCATTCTACCTTCTACATCATTGGAAACAGGCGTAACTCTGGCAGAAAGATTAAGAGAAGTAACTGAAAACTACCTATTCACACATCAACCAATTACAACCATTAGTTTAGGTGTAACGACTTACCAACAAAATGAGGAAATTGGTGACTTTATTTCACGTACTGATAAAGCTTTATATGAGGCCAAACACTCCGGTAGAAACCAAGTTGCAGTGCAAAAGCCTAAGTTCCTTTCGTTCGTAGAAGGGAACTAATTTAAATAGTCGGCAGTTTTTTGTCGAATCAGACTTAAATCACACTTAAACGAATACTTACAACTCAATCATCAGAATAATTGATGATAGAAAGCAGCTTAATCGGCACTTCTTCCAGACGCTCCGGCCCATGGGGCACTTCAGCATCAAAGGTCAGGCTGTCACCGGCTTCCATTTCATACAGATGATTACCGTGTCGGTAGACAAGCTTGCCGGATACCAGATAGATAAACTCTTCACCCGGATGGGAGAAGGTAGGGAATACCTCTGACAGATCATCCATGCTCACCATAAAAGGCTCAAAGGTGGTTTTGCCGCCGCGCTTATAGGTTAACAGCTGATAGGTGTGGCCCTTTTCTGTACCTCTACGGACCACTTCCAGACCTTCACCGGCTTTGGTGAACTGTGCACCACCATCAGGGCGGTCGTAATCGGTGAACAGCTTTGAGATAGGTAATCCGATTGCATCGCAAAGGCGGCTGAGGGTTTCCAGGCTTGTGGATACCTGCGCATTCTCTATTTTACTGACCATACCCTGACTAATTCCTGATATACGCGCAACATCTACCAGTTTTAAGCCTTCATCCATACGTGCTTTCTTGACCTTCATGCCGATGTATTGGTCCAGGTCGAATTTTTTGTCCTTAGGATCTGTCATCAAAATGCCTCGAAAAGGTGCCTTCTGCGCCAAACTTGTGCGCATCTGGTCGAATGAATCCGTAGTTATGCGTTACCGCTTATATTCCCATAAAGAAAAAAAATTTACTAGTTCCTTTGAAAACAATGAGTTATCCTGATAGGAAAATAATATTCCTAAAAAGAAATGCGTTGGCACGCTACATGCTTTCCTAATAAGTAAATAAATTTACTGAAAAGAAAATGCTCGTTTAAAGGTCATTTTTAAATGAGCATCAAAAAGCATACGGAGTTCAGAAATGTCCAATGATATCGATAAGTTTCTCGCCGACAATGAGATCAAATATATCCTGGCTCAGTTCGTTGACATCCACGGTGTGGCAAAGACTAAGTCTGTACCTGCACACTGTTTGATGGATGTGGTTGAGAGTGGTGCTGGTTTTGCCGGTTTTGCTGTTTGGGGTTTAGGCATGGAGCCACATGGTCCGGATTTCATGGCTCGTGGTGATCTGGATACTCTGTCGATTGTTCCATGGCAACCAGGCTACGCACGCATTGTATGTGACGGTCATGTAAACGGTGAGCCGTACCCATACGACAGCCGAGTAGTACTGAAAAAGCAACTTAAGCTTCTGGCAGATAAAGGCTGGACACTGAATACGGGTTTGGAGCCGGAATTCTCACTGTTTAACCGTGGTGAAGATGGCAGCCTGAAACCTGTCGATGAAAGTGATGT
>JASBRM010000293.1 GCA_030149405.1 Neptuniibacter sp.
ATAAAAACCTGCCTAAAAGTCTGCGAAGAAAGAGCATCGAAAAACATAAGACGTTCTATCGGGTTCTTGATGCTTTAATTGCCAAAGTCGAGGAAAAATTCGGAGCCTGTATTGTTTTTGATCTTCATTCATACAATTACAGACGTATAGATAGGGAAACTCCAGCGTTTAATATCGGAACAGAGCAGATAGATATTGATCGATGGGGCCGGGTCGTTGAACGGTTCCGCACTTCGCTGAATAAGCTAAAACTTGCGAATGAAACTGTTTCGGCGGCTTTCGATGATGCTTTTCATGGTCGTGGCTATCTGATTTCCCATGTGAACAGCCGTTTTGAGAATACATTAGTCATTCCTGCTGAAGTTAAAAAGGTCTTCATGGATGAAACAACCGGTGAATGTTACCCGCTCATACTTGATGAACTGAAGTCGGGCTTCAAACATGTGCTAACAGATACAGGTGCTTACTTTGCGAGAGCGCACTCTAAAAAAACAAGGCTGCGTCGTCTGGATATGCTGTCGTCTAAGCTCGACCCAGCGATCCTGAAAGTCGACAGAGAGTTAGCAAAGTTAGCCAAGGGTATGGAAACACTGAACTATATCAATCCGGTCAATATTACCCAGGAGAAACGTAAGTTCATCGCTAAAAAGGGCAACTACCTCCCTGACTTCAAATACAGGCCTCTGGCAATCAACCCTTATGAGTTTCGCGAGAAACTCTATCGTTTGCCGGTAGATAAGATCAGAGATGTTGGCATTCAGAAAATGTATTGCGAGGTGATTGATGGACTGTCCAGCAAAATAGACCTGTTGGTGAATGCTGGAAGTTCACAGTTCGTATACAGCTCATTACGTTATTACGGTGAGCCCAGTATTGAAGATGAAGCCAATGCGCAATTTCTATTACATGCCGCAAAGTATGACCCGGATACAGATAAGCGTATCAGTGCAACCGAGGCAGTAGAGTATTTCCGATTGAAAGCTGCTGACTGGGGCATGAATTGTAAAGTTGAGCTTTCATCTAAATTGGTTGCTTCGGCAATGGTGTCTGGTGCTAAGCGCACTTTGTTTATCAACAAAGATGCTTTGCTAACTGAAACGGAGGTCAACGCATTGGCGCACCATGAATTAGGTGTGCATATGGCAACAACCCTGAACGCCGCCTCTCAGCCTTTGAAGGTTTTTACACTCGGTCTGCCCGGCAACACTATGACTCAGGAAGGTTTAGCAATTCTGAACGAATTTCACAGTGGGAATATGTGTTTAACCCGGCTGCAAGGCCTGGCTCTGAGAGTGATCGCCGTAAAAGAGATGCTGAAGTATGGGGATTTTCGCCATACCTACAGTTACTTATACGAAGAGATGAAGATGCCTACAGACGATTCTTTTAAACTGTCTGTGAGAGTCCATCGTAGCGGAGGTTTCACTAAGGATTACCTGTATCTCCGCGGGGTAAGTGAGGCGTTACGGTTGTATAAAGATTGCGATATAAGCAACTTGTATGTTGGAAAAACAGGTTTTGCTTATCTGGGAATTATCAATGAGCTCATTGAGCGAGAGCTGATCGTTAAGCCGCAATTTGTGCCTGAACATTTGGCAACACCCGAGTTCGTACCGGACATATTGAATTACCTGGTTTCCTCTATTAAGCCAACAGCTCCTGTTTGCTTGGTAGATAACTTATGTGGTGACTTAACAGGAACTGCATAGGCTCCTTTGGCAGCACCTTAAACCTAAGGTGCTGTCCTTTTTCGAGAAAGATGAAATGAATAAAAATGACTTTTTTGATGAAGATTTTGATTATCAGCCTGAGGAAGAAAGCACCTCATTTAAACGGTCGTTAAGGCCTAAAAAGCCAGATGATGACTGGGATGATGATTCCGATGTTGATAAGCGCAGTAAAAGAAAAACGCGCTGGAGAGATATTGAGGATCGGCTTTCCAGAAAAGCGCTTCGTGAAAACCACAACTGGGATTATGGCAATTACGACTTTTAAGTTCGGTTTATCCGATAAAAAAAATTGATGAAGAACGATCAAAAAACATCGTTTTACCTTTAACACAACTGCACTAATACTTGCGGTTATCAGATTTAGCGTAAAGAGGTTGGTTATGGAACTGGAAACCAGATTTCATGAGTGCTTCCGTACAGAAAAGCGTTTTGAAGATAAAAGCCACTTTCCTTATGGGTTTTTAAAAAGTGGTGACTTTACGATTGAGCAAGCGCGCATTTTAGAACTAAAAGGGCACGCCTATGCAGAACTTGCATCAGGTGAGAGAATGCCTAAAGGTGAAACAGAACGAGAATTTGTGGCGTTTTGCCAGGGGAAAAAAGAAGCCCAAACGATACATGAGCGGGTATGGCAGCGTTACCAGTCAAAAGTTCAGGCTGGTCTGTATGCAGTGAGCTTCAATAAAAAACGGTCAAGTCAGCAAGAACTTTTGGAGGGCTATGTCTAATCGGTAGCTCCTGATAAGAGTTTTATTGAAGAAAATAACCGTCAAACGTTGTTTCCGAAAAGCTGCACTTAGTTGACCAGACTATATGCAGCTTTTTTTTTGCTGCTACTTTTAATAAGTGAACGTTTTAGAGGCTCAATGATGGATGAGTTGATCAAAACTGAAGAGTTACAACAGTTTGTGACGGAGTTGCACGACAAAGAACTTCCGAATGAGCCCGTATTTGAACGTGCCATTACATCACTGGATGTAGAAGAGCTCAGTCTCTTGCTCGAAGCTGTGCCTATCGAGGAGAGGATTAAACGATGGCAGCAGGTTCCGTCTGAGATCCAGACTTCAGTTCTCGTGGAAATGCGGTCACAGGCTCGAATCCCTATTCTGCAAGCCATGGATTCAGAAGCAACTGACCAGTTGTTACAGATGCTGGATGCAGAAAGTCTGATCGAACTGTCGGACCAGTTGTCTGAGGAGTGGTTAGAAAAGGCACTGGGTTATCTGGATGGAAAGCAAAAGCGTTGGTTTGAAAGTGCGAATCAATATGATTCAACCCAGATTGGCCGGTTTGTAGACCACAACATTCTTACTCTGGCAGCTAATGCGAAAGTGAAAGATGCTGTCAGGGCGATCAAAAGAGGAAAGCAGAATACTCTGGATCACATTTATTTACTGGATCGGAATAATGTGTTTCGTGGCACGGTAAGAGTGAAAGACGTTCTTTGCGAAAAAAGTGAGTTACGCATGGTCAGGGGCTTGATCGATACGGCGATTCCGTCCTTGCCCGCGTCGTCACAGTTTTTAGAGTCTATTGATGAACTGGAACATGCGGATGTAAAGAACTTACCCGTAGTGGATGATGAAGGCCGGTTGATTGGACGTGTTACTCACCCCACAGCGCTTTGGTTACTCCGACAGCACTATGAAGGGTTATTAATGGCAAAAGCCGGTATGGCAGAGTCTGAAGACCTCTTCATACCGGTGATGAAAGGTGCTCGAAATCGTGCAATCTGGCTGGGCATTAACTTGCTGACTGCATTCCTGGCTTCATGGACCATTGGTTTTTTTGAGAATGTGCTCAGCCAGGTTGTGGCACTGGCGGTTTTAATGCCAGTAGTGGCATCAATGGGGGGCATTGCTGGCAGTCAGACGCTGGCTTTGATTATGAGGGGTTTAGCCTTGGGCCAGGTCACCCTTGGAAACGCCTTAGCCCTCTGTCGTCAGGAACTTGGGATTGCCATGATCAATGGTCTCGGGTGGGCGGTAGTGATAGGGATCGTTGCCTTCTATTGGTTTAACAGTTTGGAAATTGGTTTTGTGATCGCGTTTGCCGTGTTTGCCAATATTCAGGCCGCGGCAGTATCAGGGGTTTATCTACCCTTGATACTCACAAAATTTGGAATTGATCCAGCGCTTTCCGGAGCGGTGTTGTTAACAACAGTCACAGATGTTTTTGGTTTTGTGACGTTTTTGGGGTTAGGTACATTACTCCTGATCTGAGGTGATAATATGAAAAAAATTGCACTATTTTTAGCTATTCTGTTCGCTGCAAATGCGCATGCCGAAGTAACCTACGAGTCATCTTTGCTGGAGCTTAAAGAAGGCTTTATTGGTGAGACTTTAGGCGTTGAAGTCGAGGAAATTTTGTTTGAAAACGACCAAACAGTTATTGAGTTGGGCTTCTCAGATCTCAGTGGTGAGCCTGACAACTTAAGGCTTCTGGACAGCAATGGCGACCCTGTCGCTGTAAAAAAGGGCTATGAGCTGATCAAGGACCATGACAATACCCCAAAAGGGGTGATCCTTTATCTGGATAAGCGGCATAAACGCGCGTTCAGAATTGTCTATGAACTCAATGAAACTCACTAATGGAAACTATTGCAGTGTATTCACATTTAAGAGACGTTTTTAACAAAGTTATAAACTTTGCTTTTGCTGCAGTGATTGTAATGATCATCATTGCGATATTGATCGGCGTAGCCCAGTTGGTCCTGTCTGTTACCGGTCTATTGGAATTTAAAGGTATATCAGGGCATTACATAGATTTTATCTCGGATATTCTGACTATTTATGTCCTGGTAGAGCTGTCGAGGTCATTAATAGAATATTTTCATTCACATCGGTTAAGACTGACCTTTATTTTGGATGCGGCAATCATCTTTATCATCAGGGAGCTGTTGATTGGCCTGTTCAAACACAATATCGAACCTGAGATGCTGTTTGCATTATCTGGTTTCTTATTTGTTTTAGGTGCATTAAGAATTGCTTCAATTCTTGTGTACCTGAAGGAGAAGGAATTGAACGACTTGGTTTGTGAGACTGAAAAATGAGCATTGTTGCCCACAAGGCTGAACCTCTGTGTTTGGCTGAATCACAGTGGTATGAAATGCAGTTAGGTGATCTTTTCTTCTATGTGATGAGAAAAGGGGAGGTCTATTGGACTACGCAAGACTATCAGGAATCTGCATCCCCGGCATTGTTCAAGCCGTTGGCGCCTGTATCTGATCTGCCGGAGCATCTGGAAATAAAGGAAAAAATATATTTTCCAGAAACTTCTGAGCAGCTCGTAATAACTTTACAGCTTGCAGACAAACCCTATCAGGTGAACCCAGCCGCTGATGTGAAAATAGCACCGCAATCAAGGTTGATATTGTATGTAAGTACGCCTTTGTGGTTGCAAGTGAGAGCTGAAGATGAAGGTGAAATACTGGCTGAGTATCCTACCGTCATTCCGAGATTAAGCTGGGTGGGTAAAAACACAACCGAGGGGAGCCTTTGTTATAGCACCCGATCGTCGGCTCCGTCTGTTTTTTCAGAAGTTAAGCATCATAAACACAGGGCATTAACGGCACTTGAATTGGTGAATGATGGAGAGCAGTTGATAACCATAGATCGCTTATCCCTGCCTCTGAATATTTTAGGCCTTTATCACACCGATTCGGGCGGGTACTGGACCGAATCAGTCCGTTACAGAATAAAACCAGAAACGGGTGAGACAACAATCGTAGCTGCCCAACGCCCACCGGACGAGCTTGGGGATGTGGAACTGATTTCCAGTGCCCGAAGTAAAGATAAGTCGAGCCGGTTCCGTACGGCTATGAATTTAATCATGGGGTAAAAAATGCCTGAAGTTATTGCCACAATTGGTATTGCAGAGTGGTTTCGTGCAGCTCTTCTGGTCAGTATTGGCTTTATTGTTGCCAAATTAGCCTCCCGTTTTTTTCGTAGTGTTACCGAAAATAAATTAAGTACACATCACCGCTTGCTCGGCAGTATGCTGATTTTTTACATACTGTTTTTGATTTTTTTCCTCTCAGGCCTGAAACAACTGGGTTTTAGTATGAGTGTCCTGTTAGGCGCTGCAGGGGTTTTGTCAGTTGCTGTTGGTTTTGCATCTCAAACGTCAGCCTCAAATCTGATCAGTGGTTTGTTTTTAATTGCTGAAAAGCCTTTTGAAATTGGAGATGTGTTGAAGCTTGACGAGTATACGGGCGAGGTCATATCCATAGACCTTATCTCAATCAAGCTGAGAACCTTTGATAATGTGATGATCAGGGTACCTAACGAAACTCTGATCAAAACAACGTTTACCAATTTGTCCCGCTTTCCAATACGCAGGGTCGATCTGGTGATTGGTATTGCATATAACGAAGACATTGAACAGGCACGCCAGTTACTTCTTAAATTGGCATCTGATCATCAGCGGGCTTTGGAACACCCGGAACCGTTCTGTATTGTGACTCAATTCAACGCATCCTCTGTTGATTTGCAGCTATCCGTGTGGGTTCTCAGAACTGAGTTAAAAGATGCTAAAAGCGAACTGTTAATCGCAGCCAAAAATGCTTTAGATGAAGCGGGTATTGAGATTCCATATCCACATACCAGCTTGTATATAGGCAAGCATACACAACCATTACCCATTGTAATGGTAAATGATAACGTTCAATCAAAAGTAATTACCCAAGAGCCCGACAAATGAAGAGTATGGAAGATTTAGAGACCGGTATCACCGAAGGTCTAAGGGAATTAAGTGAGCT
>JASBRM010000202.1 GCA_030149405.1 Neptuniibacter sp.
AGCCTCCAACTGAAAAGGCACAGGCTATTTTTCAGCACAGTACAGAGCTTATGGATACGCTCTTGTCGCAGGCGCCAACCGCTGAGTTAATTTACGATAGTTCAGAGGCAATAAAGGACCTTGCTGGTTTTATTGTTGAAGACGATGAAGTATCCAATCGCCTTCTGGCCATCACATCGCATGACTATTACACCTACACCCATAGCGTGAATGTGGGCCTGAAATCCCTTTTGATTGCAAAAAAACTATTGAAAACAACGGATGCTGAGTTGCTAAGAGAGCTGGGTGTTGGTTTTTTTCTGCATGATATTGGCAAGTCGCAGGTCGATCCGGGTATTCTGAATAAGCCCGGTAAATTAACAGATGAAGAGTTTGAAATAATGAAATCTCACCCGCAAAGAGGGGTGGATCTTCTTCGTTCGGCTAATTCCCTTACTGAAACTGCTCGGATTATTACTGTTCAGCATCATGAGAAGGTGGATGGTTCTGGCTATCCTTATGGGCTAAAAGGTAAGCAGGTGCATGAGTTTGGGCAGATTTGTGCGCTGGGCGATATTTATGATGCATTAACTGCTGAGCGGTCCTATAAGCAGGGTATGACGCCATTTGAGGCTTTATCTCTCATGCAGAATAAGATGAGAGGTCATTTTGACGAAAAGTTATTTAATGATTTCATCCTATTGTTTGCTGAAGAATCCCAAAAACTGCTTGAGGCTTAGGTTATTTAGAAGCACTGTAATTGAGGCTTTAATCTAGCCGTGTCCCAATGTAGTTTGCGCAATCCAGCATTCGGTTTGAAAATCCCCATTCGTTATCATACCAAGCTAGAACTTTGGCTTGTTCTTCGCAAATGGTTGTCTGTGTGCTATCAAAAACACAAGATGCAGGATTGTGATTAAAATCAACTGAGACTAAGGGTAGGGTGTTATATGCGAGAATACCCTTTAGTTGCCCTTGAGATGCTTGCAGTACGGTTTTATTGATCTCTTCGATTGATGCTCTTTGGTTTAAGTGAAGCGTAAGATCTACCAGAGATACGTTTGCGGTGGGTACTCTGACTGCCATGCCGCTTAGTTTTCCATTCAGCTCAGGCAGAACAAGTCCTATGGCAGCAGCGGCGCCGGTTTTGGTAGGTATCATTGAAAAGGTGGCGGCTCTGGATCGATAAGGGTCGCCGGAATTTATATCAACCAGATGTTGATCGTTTGTGAAGGCGTGAATAGTTGTCATGCTGCCTGATTTAATTCCAAATGCATCATTTAAGGCTTTTGCTAATGGAGCAAGGCAGTTGGTTGTGCATGATGCATTTGAAATAATTCTATGCTCATCTTTCAGAGTGTGGTGGTTGACGCCGAATACGATCGTGGAGTCTGCATCTGATCCCGGTGCTGATATCAAAACTCGTTTTGCGCCGCTTTCGATGTGTTCTTGAGCTTTTTCTTTGCTTGTAAACAGTCCAGTGCATTCAAGAACCAGATCAATTTCAAGCTGTTTCCAGGGTAGGCTTCTGATCTCTTTTTCTTGCAGGTATCTGATTTTGTCGCTGCCTACTTCTATAAGGTTCTCTGAGTGTGTCACAGAAAAAGGGAAGGGGCCGTGCGTGCTGTCGTATTGGGTTAGATGCGCATTGATTTCGATATTGCCAAGATCATTTATAGCGACTATCTGTATTTTTTCTCTATGAGGGCCTTCATAGAGTGCTCTAAGAATGTTTCTGCCTATTCTTCCGTAGCCATTGATAGCAATTCTAATTGGCATGGTTTGTCTCCATAGCTTAGTGCGTATGTTATTAAGATTAGAAGATTTAATTTTGGTTCAACGGTGTAATAGGTTGTTAATAGCTATAATATGTACCAAATAGTACATACTTGATATCGAAATGGTGTTTTATGAAGTCGAATACACAGGAGTTGGCCAAAAAAACGGCAGATGAGCTCTTAAGGGAGGGGGTTCGGCCTACGCAGCAGAATGTTCGGGCTCGAATGGGTAGCGGTTCGATTACTACCATTAATAAGGCGTTGAATTCATGGTGGTCTGAACTGGGTGAGCGTTTAAAAGCGAATACTCAGCATCCAATGATTCCTGATCCTGTTGCAGAAAGCGCGAGTAAGCTTTGGGTTCAGGCTCTTGCGTACGCGGAGAAGTATCTTGAGGAAAGACGGGAGGAGCTGGAGAGTGAATACAGTAGATTGCGGCGTGAGAACTCTAGTGGTCGATCAGAGGATCAGGCTGAGCTGAAAGAGTTAAGAGCTCAGTGTATGAGGTTGTTGCAGGAGTCTGAGAAGGTGCAAACCTATAAGCACGAATTGCAGTATAAGCTGGTTGAGAGTGAGAATAGTGTGATGAGATTGCAGGCGGAAAATGAGGCTCTCAAGAGGGAGGTTAAGCAGCTTGAGTCGCTCGGTGCTAATGGTGACTTGGAGGAATTTATAGAGCTTAAGGTGCTATCCAGATCGTTAAAAGATGAAAATAAACGGCTTAATAAACAAATAGATATGCTTGTTACTGAAAAATCTGCACTAATGCTTGAAATCGCTCGATTAGAGCAGGACAATCATAGGTCATAAGTTTAAAGAAGGCTTAATAAGGGTTTCGTCTGAATGGACATAATGCTCAGTCAAGAAGCGGAAAGGCAAGATATTGTAGAGGCGGTGCGTCAATGCGGTGTAGATGATGCCGTTTGTTGTGCCACTGAAGAGCTTTTCAAACTGGCGAAGATTGTCTTGGTTCAGGAGGGGCTTAAGGATGTTACATTGCAGCTTCTTGATTCTGATGGTTATGCGATACGCCAGGTAACCAGTAAGAAAAAAGGAGATGCGCAGAAGCGTGATCAGCTGAATGATCGCCAAAAGAGCGTGATTAAAGCTCTTGAGAAGGTGTTATCCCATTGTCGCAAAGAGGGGATACAGCTGGTAGGTTACAGTGATGAATTGGTTGCGTTGCCATCGCATGTTTCTCTTGAGGAAATATCGAGCTCTGGTGCTGTAGAGGTTCAGTCAGATGGTGTCTACAAAGGTGCTGATGCTGTCATACCTTAGGTGTTATATTGCTCTAATAAGTGTTCTTAACTTGTTGTTTTTACTTTAAATGGACTTTCTTTTCTTTTTGGGATTTTTGAATGACAGATTCTATAAGAATTTTGCTGGTTGATGATCATCCGCTTGTTAGGGCTGGTTTTCAGCGCTTTCTTATTTCAGATGACAGTATAGAAATTATCGGCGAGGCTGATAACGGTTTATCTGCCTGTGAGATGTACATGGCTTATCAGCCCGATGTGGTCATTATGGATCTGAATATGCCAGCTTCCGCGGATTCTGAAGAGCAGGATGCATCTGTGAATGGTGGGCTGGAGGCAATTCGAAGAATAATTTCCCACGACCCAAAAGCAAAGGTTTTGGTGCTGACAGCCACTGAAACTGATCCTTTCCCTGCGCATGTGCTAAATGCGGGAGCAAAAGGTTTTTTAACAAAGCGCTGCCCGCCGGATGAGCTGCTTGAGGCCGTAAAGGCTATCTATAGGGGTGAAGAATACATTACGGAAGAGATTCGTGCACGAATCTCTGGAGGCTCTTCAACGACGGCAGAGGCTTCGTTGGCAAGCCTTACGCGTCGAGAGTTACAGATCTTCTCATTGCTTGCAGAGGGAAAGACAGTTGCTCAGGTGGCTGAGGAAATGTTCCTAAGTCCCAAAACAGTTCATGCTCATCGTACCAATATATTTAGAAAACTTGGGATTAGTAATAATTCTGAGCTTGTCCATCTCGCAATTCGGCATAACTTGGTCCAAGCTTAAGACGTATCTTGCTGAGGGTGTTACTTATGGATGGTTTGGATTTTACTGAACTTCATCTTGAGACTGAGCTGCTATGGAATGAAATATCCATAGGAGACAGTGTAATGCTCGACGCAGATCTCTATGAATCCAATATCTTCAAGTTAAGAAAACATCACATGTATGAGGTGGTCGCCAAGGTGCAAAGCCTGGCGCCGGAACCGTCAATGCTTGTAGTTGAATCTGACATAACAGGCGATCTTATAAAGCTTCATCCTGCGCTCCTTTGTAGTTACCAGGCTTCAGGTAATCATAATTTCCAATCTCAATAAGTAAGTTCTTACTATGGCTGTAACGGTTATGTGACGAAGGTTCTTAAAAATACAAATATTCGCATAATATATATTATGTTAAATAGAATGTTTGTTTCTTATAGGTGTCATCTCCTATTGTTGGTTCCAGCTTCAGTTGAAGTATTGTCCAGGCGGTTGAAGCTCTCTTATTTCGTGCGGAGAGCTTCGAAGAATTGTTTTATGCGGGTAAAGTACCGAAAAGAACAGCGTAGCGTACGCTGCTCTTTTGGCTCATATTCGGGATTAAATTGCATCATTCATTAATGATGCTTTTGGTAGATGTGATCTAGTTTGTTCAGAAATGTGTTCAACTGGTTTTTTTGTTCATATTTAACTTGGTAGGTGTTGTGAAACATTACGTCCAATCTCACTGAAGAGTCGTACAGCGAAATGTTGTAGCCATCATGGCTATGCTCGGCGTAAACACCTGAGTAACTATAGTGCCCGTGACCGTCCTTGAGGCCATGATCAAGAATACAATTGAACACGCTGAGTGTTTTCAAAACATCAATTCTATTGTCTGTTTCCATCCCGATACCTTTATGTATTTTCAATCTGTTGTTGGTCGCTCTTCTATCTGTGTTTTCGTACGTAATTGTTCAGAAGTTGGATGGTAGCGATTTCTTTCAAGAAATCGGACAGAGAAATTAAGTCCCTTATTTCAAAAAAACGGAGTAATGAGTACTGGACGGGAATAGAGGATAGGGGTTGAATGGCGTTGTTGGGATAATTCAGCTCCCCTATTCTTTTCTTGTGGGCGAATTTACCAAGGAAGAACCTCACCGTTGGAGTGCCAGAAGGTGCCGCTATTCGTCAAATTAAGTTCTTCAATGCGCTGTGCTAGTCTTTCGGCGGCCTGATCTGGTGTTATATCTCCTACTCCACCGATCATTTCGGTACCTACAAGCCCTGGGTGCAGGATCGCTACGGATACTTCTTTGGGTTTTAAGTCATGCGCTAAAGAAACTGAGGCAATGTTGAGAGCGGCTTTCGACATGCGATAGCCGTATCTTCCGCCGCTGGTGTTGTCTGCGACAGAACCCATTCGGCTCGTGATTACAGCAGCTTTTGCGGGTTTTGCAAAATTGCCAATCAGCGCTTCAGTAACCAGTAATGGAGCAAGAGCATTGGTTTCAAATTGCTGGCGGATTGTTGAGGTGTTTATCTGACCAAGAATCTCATTCCTCAAAATCCCCGCGTTGTTGATCAGTAGATCGATTTTGATGCCTTTTAATGCGGCAACAAGTTTGTTGATGCCTTCTTCGCGGGTAACATCTACGCCCTCTATGATATTCACGCCCAGTGCCTTTAATTCTGGTGAGGCGCTTCTGCATACGGCATAAACGGTGTTGCCACTCTTTGAATAGAGGCTTGAAAATGATAGTCCGATACCTCTGTTGGCGCCGGTGATTACAACAGTTTTGGTCATTTCTAAGACTCCTGTGATTTTGTGATTTAATTTGATTTGTTTGGCGGATTACAGAGATCTGCAGGCCAGCAGTTTCTGTTCCCAAGACGGATCAATCTTTGTTGAAATTATTTCAAGTTTGCTTTGATCGGATTGGCGAAGGCGGGTTTCTGTAACATTACCGTTGCTTACATTGTAACTAAAGCAGCCAGTATTGGTGTTGAATACGGCTTTCATTCTTTCAGAACTAAGGCTGTTGAAGAAGTGCATTAGCTCGGCTTGATTAAATACAGTGCCTTTAGGGAATCTCCAGCCAATACTCTGATAGCCCTCCCCGCTGTTAATTGCCTTAATGTAGCCACAATCAGGGAATACTTCAGGCTCTTTGTTTTGGCCTTCATCATTATCGTGGTTATGGTGATGATGTGTTTCTTTAAGCGTAATTGTGTTTGTCGGCCCGGCTAGTAGATCTACGGGAATTTGGCCTTGTTGTGTGAGTGTGATTTCTACGCCTTCGTCACAATTTTGCTTAATATGATTACGTAGAGCTTGCTCGTCAGCTGGTTGGTACAGATCCTGTTTATTGCCGATGATGACATCAGCAATTGAAATTTGCTGGTTAAAGGTTGGGTGCTCGGTGTAACGACTATCAGACAGATTTCTGGCATCAATCATGGTGATGATTTTTTGCAGAGAGAGAGCGTTCCGAAAGTGTTTGCCGGTTAAAGTTTGTAGCACCTCAATTGGGTGCCCAAGCCCGGTGGGTTCAATTAGCAGACGGTCTGGGCGGGATTTCTTCAGAAGTTGGTTTAGTGCGGTCTGCATTGGCATACCAGCAGTACAGCACATGCAGCCGCCAGGCACTTCGCGAATATAAACACCCTCTTCGCCGTCGGGACGTTCGCGAACAATCCGCCCGACGTCGAGGCGGCGGTGTGCACGCGGCTCGGCCTCGCGCCGGAG